>CAMVDK010000033.1 GCA_947166165.1 uncultured Porphyromonadaceae bacterium | reverse complement strand
GATCTACACTCTTTCCCTACACGACGCTCTTCCGATCTGGGACAACAAGCAGATAGTTCCCCAAGTTTTTTAGACTATAAGAGCATAAGATTCTTGCACAATTAGGCGAATTTCTGTTGAGATGAGTAGGGCAAAAGCGGGACAGTAACCTCCGACCCTTTTGTCCCGCTTTGGGGCTACTTCTTGATGATGCGCAGTGTGGTGGGGGTGGCGCGGGGGGGGATACCTGGCGGGCGGGTGAGCGTGAGGCGGTTGCGGCCGCGCAGCAGCGCTATGGTGAGCGTGGTGCTGGTGGCTGTGCCGCCAGAAGGGGCACCAGGCAGCAGCAGGCCGCCCTGGTGATGGGTGTTGGCGCTCACCAGCAGGGCGTCGCAACCGGTGGCCGGGCCGGTGTAGTCTACCTGGAGCAGGTGCTGGCCGCCTCGCGCCGCCGTCAGTTCCACGGTCAGGCTGTCGGGGCCGGGCTGCGGTGTGATGCTGATGGTGTAGCTGTCGCTGCCACTCACCACGATGGGACGCGCCGCGAAGCCGTAGCACCGCCTTCCGGCCATTGCCACCGAAAGCACGGTGGCCCCCTGCAGCGTGGTGGCGTCGGTGAGCGCGAAGGCCATGTCGCTCAGCACGGGGCCGAGGGCACCGTTGGTCACAAGGCGGTAGGAACCGCCGGCCACATAGTTGGTCACGCAGCCGCTGTCGGCGGTCCACACCACCTCGGGTGTGGGGGGCAGCGCCACGCCCGGGTTCGAAAGCGTCACGCTGCCCTGGGTGTGTCCGGGCTGCAGTTCCACCACGATGGTGTGGTGGCCAGTGAGCGTGGCGGGCACGAATCCCTGCTGCGCGCGCTGGCCGTCGATGGTGATGCCGGCCACGTCGTTGCCGGTGCCGCGCAGCGTGATGTCGAGCACGGCTTGGCGGTATCGCAGGCCTCGCAGCGTTTTGTCGCCTGGCAGGCAGGCGGGCACCATAGGGGCAAACTCCAGGCCGTCGGTGGTGAACCGCAGTCCAGCCAGCACGCGCAGCGTGACGGCCATGCTGCTCGCCGCCGTGCAGAGGTCGCTGAGCGGAAGGCCTTTTTGGGCGATGTGGCGCGACTCGAACAGGGCCTGGGCGCGGAGCAGGGCCGCCAGCCCACGACGCATCATCTCCTCGTTGCCGGTATGGGCGGCCGCCATCACCCAGAGGGCTTGCAGCGAAGGCCAGGACGGGTGGGCAAAGTAAGGCTCGATGTGGCCCTCGTCGGGCCAAGAGGGTGGCACGCCGTGGTGGCCTACGGGCGTGCGCTCGAGCAAGGTGGTGGCGCGGTCGTCGTCGGCAATGTCCCAAAGCACGGCCAGCGCCTGCGCCAGATTGTCGGACACCGGGGCGCGCAGCGGCGCCGAGGGGCCGTAGAGATAGGCGGAGTAGCACCCCATGGGCTCGTCCCACAGCTGCTGGTTGATGGCATCCTTCAGGCGTTGCGCGTCGCCGTCGTGGTTGTGGAGCAGCCCCAGCTCTTCGTCGGCGGCGGCGAGAATCTGATAGGCATGCGCTGCCAATGTGTTGGCCGCCAGCGGCTGCGTCTGTGCCACGTCGGCGGCCAGCATCCAGCTGGGATAAGGTGCTGCGCGGTGCTGCGTGCCGCCGTGCAGCAGGTTGGTGACCGGGTCGGCGAGCAGGCGGGCATCGTAGGCCAGAGTGGCGAGCAGCACGCTGTGGAGCTGGGCGAGCCAGTGGCGGTCGCCCGTGGCCAGATAGACGTTCCAGGCCGCTGCCGCCCAAGCCAGGTGGGTGGCGCTGGCCGGCCAGCCGTCGAGCGGGGCGATGCGTCCGCCGGGTGCCAGCTGCTGCAGGGTGCGTTGCGAGCGTTGCGGCTCGAGCCAGGCCAGCGAGAGGGCGATGGCAGTGAGCAGGCGGGCGGTGTCGCCCTCGGCGGCAAAGGTGGCCCGGCCCTCGCTTCCCTCGGCGATGTGGTCGAGGTTCATGTTGTGGATCGCCTCCACGAGGCGCTGCGGGCATTCGAATTGCGGATAGCCGTCGTGAGGGCCGGCAGCGCGCCAGGGCTTCCCGCCCACCAGTGTGGGCAGCGCCGCGCGGCTTGAGGTGTCGGCGCCGGCGTGGCGGGCGTAGGCGGCGGCTATCGAGTCGAGGCGCTCGCGCGTCAGGCTCGACTCGATGTGCTGCGGCGTGCTGGCCGTGGCCACGATGCCGCCCTCCACCAGGCTGTCGCCCGTGAGCACAAAGGCCTCGTTCTGCGCCACCACATGGTTGCCCATGCCTCGCCGCGCGCAGGCGGCGGTGGCCAGGAGCAGGGCGCATAATGCAGCGGCGAGCAGCATTGCGGTGGGCGCTGCTGCTCGGGCTGATGGGTGGATATGGGGGGGGCGTGTCACTTTGCGGACAGGGGGAATGCTCTGTAGAGGGGGTGGTCACGGTCGGGGGGGAGAGTCACCGGCCGATGCGCATTTTCACAATCACGGGGTAATGGTCGCTCGGAGTGTGCAGGCGGAAGGGGGCCACGCGCAGCTCCGGCGGCCCTCCGGCGGTGCCGTTCAGCGAGTCGCTGGCGGCTGTCGGGGTCCAGTAGCCGTCGGTGAGCACGGCGTAGTTCTCCACTTTGAACCGTGGCGAGACGAAGATGTGGTCGATGCGGCTCTCGGTCTTGGCCGTGGGGTCGAAGTCGACAAAGGTGCCGTTCTGGGCAAACCGCAGCCGGGCCACGGTGTAGCTGTCGTTGAGCAGGCCGCTCTGGGCGAAGGTGTTGTACACCTCATCGTTCTGGTCGACGTTGAAGTCGCCGGTGAGCACCACGGGGGCACCTTTGGCAATCTTGCGTATGCGCTGCATCACCAGCTTGGCGGCCTCGCGCCGCGCCACCACCCCCACATGGTCCAAATGCAGGTTGAAGTGATAGAAGGTGAAGGCCCCGTTTCGGGTGCGGAACTTGGCCCACGAACACACACGGCGGCACGCGCCGTCCCAACCCTTGCTCACCTTGTCGGGTGTCTCGCTGAGCCAGAAGGTGCCCTCCTTGAGCAGCCGCAGCCGGCTTTTCTTGTAGAAGATGCATGAGTACTCGCCCTGCTGCCTGCCGTCGTCGCGCGCGCGTCCGGTGACCGCGTAGTCGTCGAGTTGGGCAAGCATGTCGACCAGCTGCGGGTGGGTCACCTCCTGCGCGCCGAAGGCGTCGGGCTGCACGAAGTTCATCAGGTCGCACATCACCCGGCAGCGCGTGTCCCACACCTCGCCCCGCTGCTGCTGGTCGCCGTCGTTGAGCATGCGCACGTTGTAGGTGCCTATGGTGAGTTGCTGCGACCAGGCGCACAACACGGCGAACACGAATGCCATCAGTAGAGAGAGTCGTTTCATAGCCAATGGGTGGATGGGGTTCGTACTCATTGCTGCGGCAGGGTCAGCCCTTGCCGAGCAGGATGTTGATGAGCGCGTTGAGGTCCGACACGGTGACCACGTCGCCGCCCACCAGATAGGCACGGCTGCCATAGTTGCTGGCCTGGTCCTTCTTGATGAGGATGTTCACCATGATGTTCACATCGTCGATGTCCACATAGCCGTTGCCGTCGATGTCGCCGCGCTTGTAGGTGTTCACGGCCGTGCCGGTGTAGTCGATATTCATCGGCGTGTTCACATAGGTCATGGTGTAGCCCGGATAAGGCTCAGCCTCGACGAGGATGTAGGTGTCGATGTGCGCCGTCATGTCACGGCTGTTGAACTTGCCGTTGAAGTTGACGGGGAACTGCTTGTTGGTCACGTAGCTCAGGTAGCTGCGATATTGCTCGGGGATGAAGTTCTCGTAGCCTTCAATGTCCTTCACGCCCATGTTGATGGTGCCGCTCACGTGGGTGTAGCCGTCGGTGCCGGTGGTGCCGTTCAGGTTGTCGTATTCCAACGTGGGCAACGGGTAGCCGACTCCGTTGTACACGATGATGAAGTCGTGCATGGTCACCTTGTAGGTGCCGTTGGTGTTCTGCTCCACGGTGACGCGTGCGTCGTCCTTCACGGCTTGGCCGGTGGCGCCTTGCACGGTCATGCGTCCCACATAGTCGGTTGCCGACGCTGCCAGCGCACACATCATGATGCCCAGCAGCAGAGAGATGTTTCGTTTCATTGTTGCTCGATTTTGGTTTGCTTTTGTGATTACATTCGGCAAAAATACTACTCTTTTTTGAATTTTGCAACTTTTGGGCTAGGAATTTGGCCATTTGGCCGAAAAGCATTACATTTGCACTCGATAAACCACAACCGATACGCGATGAACCGACTCCCCGTTTTCCTTGCGCTACTGGCTGCCGTGCTGGTCGTGTTGACGCTCGGCTGCACGGCCTGCGACACCGATGGCAAGTACGTCCGCAAGGGCGACACCATCTTCTACACCTACTGGACGTTCAGCTTCGGTCAGCGCTACGACACGCTTCACGAAGCCGACGCTGCCACGTTTCGCAGCGTGAACCGCTGGCTGGGGGCCGACCGCACCCATGTGTTCTATCTCGACCGCCTCGTGCCCGGGGCCGACCCCGCCACGCTGCAGGCCGACCACAAGCCGCTCTTCCACGACAAGGCCGACTATTACTACAAAGAGACTCCCATCCATGTGGCCGACATGAAGACCTTCAAAGTGCTCGAATGGGTTTACGACGACTTCTACGCCACCGACTCGCGCTACGCCTATTTCGACGCCAAGCGCTTCAAGCCCGACCTGGCCACCTTCCGCGTCAAGGAATCGTTTGTGGCCGTCGACCGTCAGCACGTCTACCGCTTCGGCGAGCTGCTGCCCGGGGCCGACCCGGACACTTATCAAGAATCGTGGAAAGGCTACTACAGCCGCGACAAGAGCCACATCTGGCACAACGGCACACTGCTCAAGGATGCCGACTACGCCACCTTCACCGTCGACAGCGACAACGAAGCCCACGACAAGCACGGCCGCTTCTTCCGCGACAAGCGTGTCGAAGAAGAAGTCAACGAAGAACTGCCACCAGAGGCAATCGTAGTCGAGGCCGACGACACCGTGGCGCTGCCCTGACGCACCCGGTTTCAGCACGCTTTCATCGGACAGGTATTGCTCTTCCAGCATGCCTTTTCTACATATAACTCCCAATCATTCCTATGCGATATTTAGACATTTTCAAGCAACTGAACCAAATTCCACGGCCTTCGCACCACGAGGAGCGTGTGGCCGACTTTCTGTGCCAGTGGGCCGAGCGACTGGGCCTCGACTATGAGCGCGACGCGCAGAACTGCGTCGTGATCCGCAAGCCCGCCACACCGGGACACGAGCAGGCCACGCCAGTGGTGATTCTGAACCACATGGACATGGTGTGCGTGGCCGAGGCCGGCCGCACCTTCGACCCGCTCCACGACCCCATCGAGGCCTATGAGGACAATGGCTGGCTCAAGGCACGCGGCACCTCGCTGGGAGCCGACAACGGCATGGGTCTCTCGATGGCGCTGGCCATCCTCGAGGACGACACCATCGTTCACGGACCGCTGGAGGTGATCACCACCACCAACGAGGAGGACGGCATGACCGGCGCCGCGGGCCTTTCACCTGATTTCTTGAAGGGCCGGAAAGTGATCAACCTCGACTCGGAGGATTACGACACCATCACCACGGGCGCCGCCGGGGCCTATCTGCAAATCCACCACCTGCCGCTGTCGCGCGTGGCGCCGCCGAGCGGCAAACTGAGTTGGCTGCGCATCACCATCGACGGCGGGCGCGGCGGACACTCGGGCGTGGACATCAACAAGGGCCGCGCCAGCGCCACCACGCTGATGTGGGCGCTGCTGTCGGCCATTGGCGACGACGATGTGGTGAACCTGGCGAGCATCGACGTGGGCCAAGCCAACGCCTCGATAGCCTCGAGCGCCACGGCGGTGGTGTGCGTTGCCGAAGACGGAGCCGACAACATCCGCGCGCGAGAGGCGCACTTCAACCAGTGGCTGCGCGAGGAGTATGGCACCACCGACCCCGACATCCATTGCCGCATCACCGCTGCCGAGCCGCAGCGGCACGTGATCAACAGCGACGACGTCGACGCGCTGCTCACCGCCCTGGAGCAGATTCCGCAAGGCGTGGTGAAGATGAGCGAGTCGATGCCGGGCACCGTGGAGACGAGCAACAACGTGGGACGCATCACGGCCGACGCGCGTGAGTTCACCATCTCCACCCACACCCGCAGCTTCGTCGAGGCCGACATGATAGCGCTGGGCGAGCGCATCAAGAGCGCCTTTGCCGAGCAGGGAGCCACCACCGAGCTGGTGATGAGTGCACCGGCATGGCAGGAAGACCAGCACAGCGACTTCCTGCGGCTGACGAGCGACACGTTCAACGACGTGCTGGGCTGGCGGCCGCGCATGGTGGCGATGCACTTTGTGCTCGAGGCGGGATTCTTCGTGCAGAAGTATCCTGGCATCCAGATCGCCAGCATCGGCCCGCGCATCGTGGAGCCTCACAGCACCAGCGAGCGCGTGGAACTGAGCACGTGCCACGACATCTGGCGCGTGACGGTGGAGTTGCTCCGCCGCCTGGCCTGACGTTGTGGACATCATCATAAAGGAGCGGAGCGCCTCGCCGGGTGCTCCGCTCTTTTGTGTTGGGCAGTCGATATGGGCCTGTTCTAGCGGGGGCATACCCGCCCGTGTTTCATCACCAGTCGATACTCTCGCCCACCAGGCCGGCATAGCGGTTGGCCAGGCGCTTGAAGGAGTCGATGGTGTTCTTGAAGTCGGTGTCGTTGAAGAAGGCCTCGAAGGTGCTGTACGACGAACCGTCGAAGAAGCAAATCACGGGTTCGGCGGTCCAATAGGTGTGTCCGTTCCAGCTGTCTTCGATGAAAGGCTCAAGGCGCACCGATGCCTGCTTGGTGGCGGTGCCGTCGTAGAAAATGTTGACGTCGAGCAGCGAATTGGCCTGGTTGATGTAGGACTTGAAGGTGCTCTCCGTGTCGCTGCTGTCGTCAGCTTTGTTCAGATAGTCGACAAATTTCCTCACATCGCTCACCTTGCCTTGAATCTGCACTTTGCCCAGGATGTCGAGTTTCACGTATGGCGATTTGGAATTGGCCGATTCGGTGTCGTAATTGTCGATGTCGAAATTGCTGGCGCTGAAGGCGCTGACGTTGCAGTCGGGTATGTCGCTCAGCGAGCCGGCAGCGGCGGCGGTAACGAGCGTTTTGCCGTTCTTGGTCACCACGCAGGAGGCCGAGGCCTGGGTGCCGGCCGTGTAGGCGACTTGCGAAACCGCGATGCGGTAGCCATTGTTGAATTCCTGCGTCACCGATGCGGTGATGTTGCCCTTGGTCAGGTTGAACTCATTGTCGGTGATGCTGTTAAGGTCGATTGTGACCGAGGTTTTCAGCACCTGTTTGCCGCCCTGGGTGAGCATGACCACCACATTCTCGGGCACGCCTACGGTGTTCTGCGTGCGGTCGTAGTATTCCGTGGAGCCTTCGTAATGATCGTATTCTTCGATGTCGAACGCATGCACGCGCTTCACGTTGCCGCTGGTGACGAGCGAGAGCACGCATTGCTGGCCTTTCTGGTCGTTGAAGATGAACTGAAGGTCGGAGGCGTCGGTGCGCACCCACTTTCCGTTGCTCGCGGTGAAGTGGCCGGTGAAGTTGGACGCGAGAATCACGGCCTCGTAGTTCGTGTACACATAGTTATATCCCCACCGGTCTTGGTCGGAAGAGGTGCCCACGGCCTTGCGTGTTTTTGTCCAGAGGTCGATGGCCCATTCGCCCACGCTCTCCCAGTCGTAGTTTTCGCCATAATTGTTGCGCATGTAGTCGCCCAGGTCGGCGATTTGTTCGAAGTCCGACGACGGCGTGAGGTCCATGAACTCAAGTGCCACCTGCTCGAGGCGGCTCTTCTGCTCGTCGGGGGTCATGGCGTTGTCGGTGGTGGGTGTGACGGGTGTCACGGGCTGCGAAGGCTCGTTGCTGGGCGAGTCGTCGCCGCAGCTTGCCAGAGTAGCGGCAACAAGTGTCACCATGGCCATCAGTCTAAAATTCATTTTCTTTTTCATCGTGTCAGAAACGCTAGTGAATATTTTTTCGGGAAAAACGTCAAGAGAGTTTGGCGAGGGCGGCGGCGATGCGGCGGGCGGCCTCGCGGATGTTGTCGTCGCTGGTGGCGTAGCTCAGGCGGATGTAGCCCGGGCAGCAGAAGGCGTCGCCGGCCACGGTGGCCACATGGGCCTCGTTGAGCAGATAGAGCGCCAGGTCGCCGGCATCGTTGATGACGGTGTCGCCGGCGCGCTTGCCGAAGAAGGCGCTCACCTCGGGGAAGAGGTAGAAGGCACCGTCGGGCACGTTGACACGCATGCCGGGGATGGCCTTGAACAGGTCTACAATCAGGTTGCGGCGGCGCTCAAAGGCCACGCGCATGTCCTCCACACACTGTTGGGGGCCGTTGTAGGCGGCCTCGGCGGCCTTCTGGGCTATCGACGAAGCGCCGCTGGTGTACTGCCCCTGGAGCTTGGTGACGGCCTTGGCGAGCCACAGCGGGGCGGCAACGTAGCCGATGCGCCAGCCGGTCATGGCATAGGCTTTCGACACGCCGTTGATGATGCACACGCGGTCGCGGATGTCGGCAAACTGCGCCAGCGACTCGTGGCCGCCGATGTAGTTGATGTGCTCATAAATCTCGTCGGCGATGATGAACACCTGCTCGTGACGCGCCAGCACGTCGGCCAGGGCGCGCAGCTCGCTGCGGCTGTAGATGCTGCCGGTGGGGTTCGACGGCGAGCAGAGGATGATGAGGCGCGTGTTGGGCGTGATGGCCTGCTCGAGTTGCTCGGGGGTGATTTTGAAGTTCTGGTCGAGGGTGGCGGGCACGAGCACGCTCTTGCCTCCGGCCAGATTGACCATCTGCACATAGCTCACCCATGCGGGCGTGGGGATGATGACCTCATCGCCAGGGTTGACCAGGGCCATCACGGCGTTGCACAGCTCATGCTTGGCGCCGTTGCCCACCACGATTTGCTCGGGGGCGTAGTCGAGGCCGTTCTCGCGGCGCAGCTTCTCGCTGATGGCCTGGCGCAGCGACATGTAGCCCGGCACGGGGCTGTAGAACGAATAATTGTCGTCGACTGCCTGACGGGCGGCAGCCTTGATGTGGTCGGGGGTGAAGAAGTCGGGCTCGCCCACGGAAAGGTTGATCACGTCGACACCCTGCGCCTTCAGCTCGGCGCTCTTCTGCGACATAGCCAGTGTGGCACTGGGGGCCAGCGCCTGAATGCGGTCGGAAATAGGATTGCTCATAATTGGTTAATAAGGTCAATTAGTTTTGAAGCCGCAAAGTTACAAAATAATGCACAAAGTGCAATGCGCAATGCATAATTTTTGCGTTGCGGATGCGCTTTGCGCACCAGGCTCCGTCCCGAAGCGGGACAATGGGGCCAGAGGGTTGTTGCCCCGCTTTTGGCCGAATCTGGGGCATTTCACTGCTCGTCGTCGTCGCTGCCGTAGCGCTCGGGGAAGATGGTGAAGTATTCCACGAAATTCTGGTTGCCCAGTCCGAAGGCGCCGTAGCGGTAGATGTTGTCGTCGGCACTGAGCATCAGGAAGTCGTTGATGGCCAGTGCCGTTGGCTCGACGTGCTGCTCGATGGCCTTGTAGATGGTGTTCAGGCAGCGCATGCGCGCCCGGTTGAAGCACTGGTTGAGCAGGTCGGAGTCTCGCGAGGCACCGTTGGCAAACTGCACGAGGGTGCGCCACGTGCGCCACACGTCGCGCAGAAAGACCGAATACTCGTCGGCGAGCATGCACTGCAGCAGGTAGGGCACGGCGATGTGGACGGCCTCGTCGTCGTCTTCCTCGTCCGACACATGTGCCAGCGCGATGGCGAGCAGGCAGCGCTCGTCGACGCTTTTGGCGTTGTTGAATCGCGCCTTGAGCGTCGCGGCGAGCTGCTCGTTGCCTGCGCCGTACTCCTTCTCGATTTGCTCATAGTCGGGCAGCACGCGTTTGGGGTCCAGCAGCTTCACAAAGGCGGCGGTGTCGATCTGGGTGAAGCGGGTCACGTTGTAGTCGGTGGCCAGCAGCGAGTCGAGCTCGAAGTAGGCCTCATCGGCTTCGAGATAGACCATGTAGCGCGCCTCCTCGTCGTCGAGCGTGGGGTCGACAAGCCGGTCGATGCGCAGCAGATAGCTCTGCACAGCATTGCGCAGGCGAGCGTCGGTGATGATCGGGAATTTGTTCTTCAAGGCCACTCCGCTCACGTCCTTGCCGAAGCGCACCCAGCACTCAAAGTCGGACCTGGCGTTGTGCAGCATCTGCAGGGCGTTGCAGACGTCAGCCAGCATCTGCAGCGTGTCGGACTTGGGCTTGGCGGGGGTGAGATACTCGGCGGTCTCGCTCAGCCAGCCCTCGTCGGGCTCCATGACAATCTTCGCTTCGTCGGCAGGCTGCGGCTTTGCGCCCGATTGGTTCACACAGTTTGCCAGTGCCATGACCAGCACCACGATGGGTAAGAGTTTTTGCATCTTCTTGTTTTTTATTGGTGTGTAGATTAATAATGCTTTTTGTTTCCGGTGGCGCCTCGCCCCCAATCGTGGGCACGCTCCTGCCGTGGGCAGAGGGGCGGAGGCGATGGCGCCGGCCTGCGTGTGTGTTTGTGTGGTATGAAAGATTGCAGCAGTTTGTGAAGGTGCGCCCTGCCGGCATGGCGTCTGGCAGATAGCGGCACAAAGGTACTGCTTTCGATTCAACACACACCAATAAAAACCAGCCACTTGTACCAAATGGCCTTTGTGATGTATGAATTGAGACCGCGAAGGTGTTATTTGGTCCAAACGATGTAGTTGACCTGCTCTGGCAACTCGCTGGCTGGGATGAAGTCGGCGGCCTCGGGCCTGACCAGTGAGTCGGGGAGCTGGATCCAGCCGGTGCTCATCTTCGAGCCCACCAGGCTGACGGCCACCTCGGCTCCGGCATCGGCCAGGGCCTGGGCGAAGTCGTGCATCGACTCGCGGGTCTGCGACACCACCACCACCACGCGCCGGTCGATGAGGGCGAGCGCGCGGCGGATGGCCTTGTTCTTGATGACATTCTCCACCACCTTGCCGCTCGCCACGAGGGGATATTGGCGGAAGAAGTCGCCTCCCTCGTTGAGTGCCAGCTCGAAGTAGGGCGTGGCGCGGTCTACGCCGAGCATGATGCTGTCGCCCACAATGGCGCAGAAGCCCAGCTTGGCCGTGCCTCGCGACAGCAGCTCGCCTTGCCGCACAAACGCGCTCACGATTTGCAGGTTGTCGGCGCGCAGGTCGGCGGCCTGCAGGGCCATCACGATAGAGTCGACCGGCTCGTCGGGCAGCGGCCCCACGCGCAACGAGGCGCGCAGGTTGCGCGGCTCGTAGATGACCAGCGGCACGTCGTTCACCACCATGGTGCGCGCCGCGAGTCCCGCCGTGGCCGCCTCGCGCTCCATGGCCACGCCTTGTGCCGGTGCGTCGCCCTCCAGGGCACCGGCGTGGGTGCCGGCCGCAGGTGCGTCGCCCTTGCGCGATGTCCACCACAGGCACCCCGCCAGCACGGCCAGTGCAGCCAGCACGGCCACAATCGCCACCAGCCACCGGCGGCGCGCCGTTCGCTTGCTGTAGGCCATGTCGCTGCCTATGACGCGGATCTCGTTATCGTTTAATTCCCTCATTTTCTTTTTCGATTAAGTCCTTGAGGTCCTTCAGTGCTTCGCGCGACGCCTGAACGGAGTGCCTCTGGCTCATCGCGTCGCAGAACTCGAGTTTCTGCTGCCCCAAGTTGATATGCCAAATGTGTTCACGGTTCACAATCAGGCTTCGCCCGATGCGGATAAAGCGGCTCCCATGAGCGCCGAGCTGCTTGGCGATGAGCTGCTCCATCTGCCCGAGCTGCATGGTGACCAGGCGCGTTTCGCCGCCGGAGAGCCGCACCTGCGAGTAGTTGCCGTCGGCTTCCACACACACGATGCTGTTGCACCTCAGGCGCAACAAATCGCTGTTGGTAGATATGATCAGGCACACATCGCTCATGACGACGCAAAATTACAACATTCCCGGCACATACGCAAATCGGCCCCAAGCACGCAGTGCAAAAAAATAGCCGCATCGCATCACTGCGACACGGGCTACCAAAATGAAGTATATTTCACAAATATCGAGCCGCGAGCGGGACTCGAACCCGCGACCTTTTCGTTACGAATGAAATGCTCTACCAACTGAGCTATTGCGGCTGATGCAAGCGTCATTTTGCTTTGCGGCTGCAAAGGTACAACCTTTTTCTGAACCCTGCAAGTCTTTCGCGATTTTTTCGCTCAAAAAGCGCGTTTTTGTGGCCAAACGGGGCATCGAGCCACGGCTCCCCACGCGGCAACCCCGCTCGATGCGGAATCACACCAGAGAGGGAGGGAATGATTTGCCCGGAGGGCAACATCTTAAGGTGGGTTCTATAAATTGCTTGAGCCGAATTGTCCTTGATTGTCTGATTCTGCCGGCTTGGGTGGCCCTGGGCATTGCGGGTGTGGCAAAAAAGCAGTAATTTTGCACCCGCAATTCACCGGCGCCACCACCGGCGCCGCATACACTCCTATCAAGAACCGACAACGATAATGGCCATTATCAAGAAAGTAAGGGGCTTTGAGCCCAAAATGGGCGAGGGTTGCTTCCTCGCCGACAATGCCGTGGTGGTGGGCGACGTCACCATGGGCGACGGCTGCAGCATCTGGTTTGGCGCCGTGCTGCGCGGCGACGTGAACACCATCACCATCGGCAACCGGGTCAACATCCAGGACAACGCGGTGATCCACACCTTGTACGAGAAATCGGTGACCGAGATCGGCAACGACGTGTCGATTGGCCACAATGTGGTGGTGCATGGCGCCAAAATCGGCGATATGGCCCTCATAGGCATGGGCAGCATCATCCTCGACCACGCCGAGGTGGGCGAAGGCGCCATCGTGGCGGCCGGCAGCGTGGTGCTCGGCGGCACCAAAATCGGCCCGCACGAGCTCTGGGCCGGCAGTCCCGCCAAGTTCAAGAAGATGGTCGACCCCGCCCAGGCGAGCGAAATCAACGTGAAAATCGCCCGCAACTACCTGATGTACTCCACCTGGTACGACCAGGATTGAGCGCACGCACCGCCCCTCCCCTTTCGTTCCTCACGGCTTGCTGTGAACAGTTGAGCCGTGCCACGTCTGCGCCCATCGGCTGAGCGTCAACCGCCCATTTCCGATTTTATTCTGGAGATGGGTGGAGATTGTTTTATGCGCTTATCCGATTGAAATCAAGCACCTTGACGCCGCCGGACACTGGAGATTTCAGATTTGCACATTTCGAAACGGCGCACTATCTTTGCAGCCATTATGAAAGGTATACCCATCATCGCGTTCTGGTGCCTGCTCGCACTGTGCATAGCCGTCAGCTGCCACCGCCCTCCGGGCTCGGCCGAGCAACGGCTCATCGCCCTCGACTCGCTCATCGCCCACTCGCCCGACAGCGCCTTGAGGGCATTGCGGGCCATCGACCCGGCCATGCTGGGCGACGCCGACCAGGCCTATCATGCACTGCTCACCGTGCAGGCCATGTACAAATCGTATGAACCTGCCACCAGCGACAGCCTCATCGGGCGCGCATGGCAGTTCTTCAGCCACCATGGTGCCCACGACCGCCGCGTGCGGGCCATGCTCTACCATGGCACGGTGGACGAAGAGCTCGGCCATCTCGACGAGGCCATCGAGTGGTATAAGCAAGCCGACGACCTTGCCGCTGCCGACGACCACGGCAACCGGGGCTTTGCGCTGCTGCGGCTGGCCTCGCTCTACCACGACCAAAACTCGCTCGACACCATGTGCATTCATCACTACAAATCGGCCTTGCGGCACTACACCGCCATCGCCGACACCAACTATCAACTGGTGTGCCTGACCAGCATGGGTGCCGCCTATCGGACCATCGACCACGACAGCGCCGCCAGCTATGTGGAGCGGGCTTTGACCCTTTCGCGCAACTATCCCGACCGCTTCTTCTATCACACCAACCTGGTCGTGCAGGCCGGACTCGACCTGATGCGCGGCAACTGGCGTGCCGCAGCCGACACTTCGCTCCGCGTCCTGGCCAATGGTTCGACCGATTACAACACGCCAGAACGCTGCCGGTTGCAATTGGCGCGTGCCTACGTCGGGCTTGGCATGCCCGACTCTGCTTTGATGTGGCTCCCCGACGAGCCGGGCGGCTTGCCCGTCGAGGACCAGGTCACCTATTATGCCACCAGAGCGCGTGCTTGGGGCGCTCGTGGCGATTCAACCGCCTACTACCGCGACGACAACATCAGCTGCCAACTGGCCGACAGCATTCTCAACAACTCGCTGCAAGGACGAATGCGCTACATCGAAACGCAATACGAACAAGCCAAAGTCAACCAGATGCTTAAAGAATCTCGCTCGCATCTCCACACCGCAATGGTTGTGAGCGCGCTGGTGATGCTGCTGATTGTGATTGCGGGATTGATTGTGGCATTGAAGCTGACCAAACGCAAAGCCTCACTGGAGCAAGCGCAGAGCCAGGTGCTGGAACTGAGCAACCAGATCGAGCACCTCGAAATCAGCGAGCAGGAGATGACCCACGCCTACGAGAACCTCCAGCTCGAACAGCAGCGGAACAATCTTGAGCTGAAAGCGCTGCAAATCGAGAAAGAGCAACTGTCGGCACAACTCGAAGACAGCCGGGCCCAGAACCTTGCCGAGCGCACCCGCATGGCCAAAGAGCAGAAGCGCAACGAAGCACGCACGGCGCAACTCGAGGCGCACATCCAACGAATCAAAGAGCGCGAACAGGTTCTGGCAAAAGCCGAGGAGGAACACTCGCTCTACATGAGCACCTTCAGCGACTTCTGCTCGCTCGCCACCCGCCAACTCGACATCATGCACACCATCGCCAGCAAGGCGCACACGATGAGCGGCAACCCGTCGGCATTTCTCGAGAGCGTGCGCTCAATCATCTCGGCCGACAGCGACCCGGTGTGGGTGAGGTTGCGCGTGCTTGCCGACCGCAAGCACCCCGGCGTGATGGGCAAACTGATGAGCGCCCACCCACAACTCACCAAGCGAGAACAGCTGCTGATCATCTATCTGCTGCTCGATTTCAAAAGCGAGGCCATCGCCACTGCCATGGGATGGAGCAACAGCGAGATGGTTTCGAGGCACAAGTACAACCTGTCGCGGAAGATGCAACTCAACACCTCGCTGACAAAATATCTGAACTCATTGCGCAACCGCGCCGAATGAACCCATCACCACATGCTAAAAAACTAAAGCATGGAGCATCAAATAAAGCCATAATCGATTGAATCTCAATAACATTTTGATTCATCGAGGTGGAGATTTAAAATTTGCATCTTTCGATTATTGCAACTATTTTTGCCACATCATTCATTTAAATATCTCGTCAATCATCACAAATCATCAACATTGATATGAAAACATTTACCAAACATATCATTCCGCTGCTCACGTTCGCCATGGCCGTTGCGCCGCTCTACGCGGGCAACGAGAACACCAAGAGATGAACTATCGGTTCGAAGGCACGCCGAAGGAGTGCCGCGTGCACCTCGTGGTTGACCCGGAAGTCAACGCCGACGTGAACGGCGACGGCACGGTAGACATCGACGATGTGAACGCCGTAATCAACAAGATTCTGCACAAGTGAGAGAAGTATTAACAAACAACTTATTAATCAATCAAACATCATGACACGGAAATACATTATTCTCGTTTTGTTCTGCTATGTCTTCCACATCTCATGGGCAGGCGACTATCTGCCGCTGGTGCGCGAGGGAGCACGTTGGGTGCATACTGAATACTATGAGTGCAGCTATCCCTACATCGAACTGGGCGAGCCCACTATCAGCGCCGGCCGGCTCTACTGCTACGAGTTGCGAGGCGACACCGTCATCGAATCGAAGATTTACAAGAAGTGCTACCGCATCTCCTTGAGCCACCAGCCGTTGTGGGACACCGTGGGTCTGCCATGCAGCAATGTCGTGCCGGCCGCCTGCCTGCGCCAGGAAGGTGCCGAAGTGTTCTGCCGTTTCGAAGGCAAGCCCGAAACACTGCTCTACGATTTCGACGGTCCTGCTGTGGTGCAAGGCTACAACGGCAACTATAGACCGTCACACATGACCATAGATGGATACAGCTGCGCGGTGTTCAGCGACAACTACAATCAATACATCGAAGGCATCGGCAGCGTGAGCGAAGAGACAGGCGACCTGCTCTATCCCATTTATCCCTTTGCATTGGGGATGGAATTCATAAAACATGGTATGAGCCATGTGGAGAATGCGGATGGTAAATTGATTTTCATGGCCAAGAACTACGGGCTCTACGATGATGAGACCGACCTGCGTGGCGATGTGAACCGCGACGGCGTGGTCGACATCGACGACTTGAACATCTGCATCGATGAATTGTTCAACTTCCGCTCCCAGGTGGACGATGAATATTTCGAAGAAGACAACATCTGGCAGGGTGCTACCTTCTTGCGCGCTGCCGACCTCAACAGCGACGGTATGGTCGACATCACCGACGTGAATGCCGTAATCAACAAAATTTTGCACAAGTGACCTGCTTTTAGACTATATGGACGCTGTTTTTTAGACTATAAGAACATAAAAGTTTTTAGACATAAAAACATAAGGTTTTAGAAGACAAGAACATAAGTTTGACGGTGGCTTAAAGAACAACAAATTGAACAAATGAAACGAATAGCCGACACACAGTCAATTTTTAGTTCCATTTGTTTCATTTGTTGTTTTTCATATTCCACCAATCAACAAGTCACCCATCTAATCTTATATTCTTAAAAATAAACGTCTTATGTTCTTACGTCTAAATTGCCATATGCGTTTAGCACTAAAAAATCGGGATTTATATATTTGTTAATAATATTTAAAAATGGGGGGGGTAAACAACGTATTTGATTTTTTTGTATCTTTGCGGAAAATAATTCAAAGATTTCAATTAACCTCTAAATTCTACGAACGATGAAAAAGATAGTATTGTTTTTATTTGCTCTGCTGCTGAGTTTGCCG
>CAMVDK010000032.1 GCA_947166165.1 uncultured Porphyromonadaceae bacterium | reverse complement strand
GGGAAAATATCACGCATCAGGGTATATACAAGAGCCTCTGCAAGATTGTGATTGACTTACTACCAACCCATGAACTCTCACATTTCAGCGAGACTATCGGTTGGATAAACGGATCAGTGATGGATGAAGAATTGCCTCCGTACTATGCATCCTACGACCGCGAGCAAGTAAAGCAACCCACAGTGGACATCTTTCTGAGTAATGAACCCGGACGGGAGCCGTACTGCAAGGCGGTTGTTCATATACTGGACGTATTGTTTGCTTTTGTACTGCCAGAGATAGACGTGGACAAGGCTCTGTTCAAAATCCTCAACGAGACCAGCATTTGACCCGTATAACCCTAATCAACCGAAATAAGCAGAGATGATACACGATTTTGTTTACGACATCCCGGTGCGCGTCTACTTCGGGCGCGACCAACTGCAGCACTTGGGTGCTGAACTGAAGAAATATGGCACACGCGTGCTGATGACCTATGGCGGCGGCTCCATCAAGCGCATGGGACTCTACGACCGCGTGGTGAAAGAAATCCGCGATGCCGGCCTCGAACTCTTCGAACTGCCGGGCATCGAACCCAATCCGCGCATCGACTCGGTGCGCCGTGGCGCGCAGATGTGCAAGGACCACCACATCGACGTGCTGCTGGCTGTGGGCGGTGGATCGACCATCGACGCCACCAAGTTCATCGCCGCCGGAGCCTGCGTCGACCACGACCCGTGGGACTTCCTCGACCCCGCCAAGCGCGGCACCGTCTCTGTCGACAAGGCTCTGCCCATCATCGACATCCTCACCCTCGCGGCCACCGGCTCGGAGATGGACAGCGGAGGCGTGATCAGCAACCCCGAGACGCAGGACAAGTATGGCGCCCTCTATCCGCTGCTGCTGCCCAAGGTCTCGTTCCTCGACCCGACCAACACCTTCACCGTGAGTCCCTACCAGACGGCCTGCGGCGCTGCCGACATGATGTCGCACATCCTGGAGGTGTACTTCAACATGGACCAGGACATGTACATGCTCGACTGCTTCATGGAAGGCTTGATGAAAACCATCATCCGCTATGCCCCCATCGCCATGCGCGAGCCGGAGAACTACGAGGCACGCGCCAACCTGATGTGGACCTCGTCGTGGGCCATCAACGGCTTCGTCAATGGCGGCAAACGCTTGGCGTGGAGCTGCCATCCCATGGAGCACGAGCTCTCGGCCATCTACGACATCACCCACGGCCTCGGCCTGGCCATCCTCACCCCGCGCTGGATGCAGTACTGCCTCGACGAGACCAACGTGTCGAAATACGTGCAGCTGGGCACCAACGTGTTCGGCATCAACCCCGGTCAAGAGCCTATGGCCATCGCCCGTCAGACCATTGATGCCATGAGCCAGTTCCTGTTCGGCACCCTGGGCCTGAAGCGCACCCTCCCCGAGGTGGGCATCGACGAGACCCATTTCGCCGTGATGGCCCGCAAGTCGGTCGGTGGCGATGTGCTCCAAGGCTTCAAGCCCCTGCGCCAGCACGATGTGGAGCAAATCTACCGCATGTGCATGGAATAAGAAATCCATTTTTTGCCAAAGCGGGACAATGGGGCCGGAGGTTGTTGTCCCGCTTTTCGTCTTTTCTTTGATGGAATGAGTAAATTTGCGGGTATGGAAACGAAGGGGAATGACAAGGGATATTCGGTTCGCCGTTCGACGGCGGCCGATGTCGACGTGCTGTTGGCACTGGCCGATGAGGCACGGGCCACGATGCGCGCGTCGGGCAATATGAACCAGTGGGTGAATGGCTATCCGAGCCGCGAGGTGTTTGAACGCGACATCGCGCTGGGCGTGAGCTTCGTGGTGGTGGATGGCGATGGGCTCGCGGTGGGTGCGTTTGCCTTCGTGCCCAGTCCGGAGCCGACCTATGCAGCCATCTACGAGGGCTGCTGGCTCGACGACACTGCGCCCTACCATGTGATTCACCGCATAGCGAGCCGTGCCGGCAGCCATGGGGTGCTGGCGGTCATCATCGACTGGTGCCGCAGGCAGGATGCCAACCTGCGCATCGATACGCACCGCGACAACGTCATCATGCGGCGCCTGCTGCCGCGTCTGGGGTTCACCTATTGCGGCATCATCTATCTGGCCGACGGTGCCGAGCGTCTGGCCTATCAACTGAAGTGAAGGGGTGAGCCCGGTCGCATTGGCAGGCCGGCGGCCTCTATGCCTGGGTCTTGCGGTAGCTGGCGATGGCCCACGTCCAGAGCACGGCGGCCATGATGCACAGGCGCAAGAACTGCTCCTGCACAGCGGCGAAGCCCACAGGCTTGAGGTAGATGACGCGCATGGCCTCCATGAAGTAGCGCATGGGGTTGACGAGCGTGAGCGTCTGCGACCAGCGGGGCATGCTGACGATGGGCGTGAGCATGCCGCTCATGTGCATGAATATCATCATGAAGAAGAAGATGAGCAGCGCGGCCTGCTGGGTGGTGCTGCTGTAGTTCGACACGATGAGCCCCAGGCTCGACATCACCAGCACGAAGGCGATGGCCATCACATAGATGAGCCACACCGAGCCGGAGGGCCAGTAGCCGTAGATGAGCCAGGCCAGCGCGATGGCCATGGTGAGCATGAAAAGGCCGACCACAGTGTAGGGGATGAGCTTGGAGAGCACGAACTGCGACTTGCTGATGGGCGAGACGTTGATTTGCTCGATGGTGCCTTTCTCCTTCTCGCCCACGATGTTGAGGGCCGGCAGGAAGGCGCAAATCAGAATCAGAATCATGGCCATGAGGGCCGGCACCATGTAGAGCTTGTAGTCGAGTGTGGTGTTGTAGAGGTAGCGCGGCTCCACGTTGAGGCGTGCCAGACGCGTGTTGCTGGCGTCGAGGCCGGCCTCGTCGCGCAGCTGGGCGCTGTAGTCGGCCAGGATTTGGGTCACGTAGCCGCTCGACAGGCTCCCTTTCATGCCGTTGACCGAGTTGGTGGCCACGGCCACCTGCGCCGTGCCGTCGACCACCAGCTGCCGCTCGAAGTCGGGCTGGATTTCCACAATCAGGTCGGCCTGGCCGCCGTCGATGGTGGCCGAGGCCTGCCCATAGCTGGCAAAGGTGCCCACGAGGTGGAAGTTGGGCGAGGCGGCGAGTTTGTGCACCAGCCGCTCCGACAGCGGACTGTGGTCGTTGTCCACCACGCTGAAGTTGATGTGCTTGATTTCTTGCGTGGCGATGCGCGGCACCACGTTGATCACCGAGATGGGCAGCAGCACAAAGATGACCGGCAGCACTATGTTGCGCATCATCTGCTTGAACTCCTTGGATATGAGATAGCCGAGAACCATGTTTCACTGATTTAGAGGCGTTTCTTGAACGTGGCCAGCGAGAGGCTGACGAGTACCAGGGCCATCGTGGCCAGCACCAGGGTCTCGCGCGCCACATGCTGCACCTCCACGCCCTGGATCATGAGCTTGCGCACGGCGGCCACATACCACCTGGCCGGGATGAACGAGGCCACGTGCTGATACATGACCGGCATGCTCTCGATGGGGAACGTCATGCCCGAGAAATAGATGGTGGGGATGATGAGCAGCAGCGACAGAATCATGGCCGCCAGCTGAGTGCGCACGAGCGTGGAGATGAGCAGGCCGAGCGCGAGCGACACCACCAGATAGATGACCGAGATGCCCATGAATGCCCACAGGCTGCCGGCAAAGGGCAGCGCCAGCAGATATTTGCACAGCACCAGGATGGTGACCAGGTTGATGAACGAAATCACAAAGTAGGGCACCAGTTTGGCGATGATGATCACCAGTGGCGGCAGCGGCGAGGCCAGCAGCACCTCCATGGTGCCCATCTCCTTCTCGCGCACGATGCTCACACTGGTCATCATGGCGCAGATGAGCATGAGAATCATGCCCATGTTGCCGGGCACGAAGTTGAACTCGCTGCGCAGGTGGGGGTTGAACAGCGCATGGGTGACGGGCTGGATCTGGAACCGCGGCTCCACGCCCATGGTGGCCGAGAGCTCCTGTGCCACGGCGAGCAGGAGCTGCTGCGCGTAGGCGGCACGTGCGGCGGCCTGGTTGGGCTCGCTGCCGTCGAGCAGCAGCTGCACGCTGGCCTCGCGGCTGTGAACCAGCTGCTCGGCGAAGTGCTCGCCAAACACGAGCACCATGTCGGCCTGCCCGTTCTCGAGCATGGCGCGCCCTTGAGTGGGGTTGCCCGCAGTGCCGGTGAGGTGGAAGTAGCGGTTCTGCGCGAAGCGGTCCACCACCTGCTGCGTGAGGTCGTCGCGCGAGAGGTCGACCACGGCCAGGCGGATGTCTTTCACCTCGGGGGTGATCACGTAGCCAAACAGCAGCACCATCACCACCGGCAGCACCAGCAGGATCATCATCGTGCGCACATCGCGGAAGATGTGCCGGAACTCCTTGACTACAAACGAGTGTAACTGGTTCATGACTATCCCTTATTCCATGATTCGTTGTTTATCTCTGTAGATGTGGCTTTGCCTTGTCGCTTTATCCTCGAGTGGCTTGCCGGGCCAGGGCGAGGAAAACGTCGTACATGGTAGGGGCATTGAACATCTGCTTGAGCATGGCCGGCGTGTCGAGGGCCTTGATATGGCCGTCGACCATGATGCTCACGCGGTCGCAGTATTCGGCCTCGTCCATGTAGTGGGTGGTGACAAACACGGTGATGCCCCTGTCGGCGGCGCGGTAGATCATCTCCCAGAACTGCCGGCGCGTGATGGGGTCGACGCCTCCGGTGGGCTCGTCGAGGAACACGATTTTCGGCTCGTGGAAAATGGCGAGCGAGAAGGCGAGTTTCTGCTTCCATCCCAGCGGCAGCGACCGCACCATGGCGTTGCGCTCGTTGGTGAGGTTGAGCTCGGTGAGCAGCTGCCGGGTCTTGAGCTTGATGTCGCGCCGGCTCATGCGGTAGATGCCCCCAAAGAGCCGCAGGTTCTCGGTCACGGTGAGGTCGTCGTAGAGGGCGAACTTCTGGCTCATGTAGCCTATGTTGCGCTTCACGAGCTCGGGCTGGCGCTCCACGTCGTAGCCCGCCACGGTGGCGTGTCCCGAGGTGGGCACACTCAGGCCGCACAACATGCGCATGGCGGTGGTCTTGCCCGCGCCGTTGGCACCGAGGAAGCCGAAAATCTCGCCCTGGCTCACGTCGAAGCTGATGTGGTTGACAGCCACAAAGTTGCCGAACTGCTTGGTGAGTCCTTCGACCCGTATGACGATGTTGTCGTTCATAGTGTGACGTTTGCTGTGTTGTTGTCGCCGAGGGCCATGAAAGCGTCCTCGATCGAGGCGTCGATGCGCTCGATGTGGATGTCGTTGTGGCCCCGATGGGCGATGTGGCTGCGCAGTTGCTCGCTGTCGTGGCCGTTCTTGATGGTGACGTGGTAGGTCTCGCCGAACGAGAACACGGTGTCGGCTCCAGGCCACTGGCGCAGGTCGTCGAGCAGGGCGTGCATGCGGTCGCTGCGCACGCTCCACAAACTCTTGGCATAGCTGCTGGTGATGGCCTGCGGGGTGTTGATGGTCAGGAAGCGGCCGTCCTGCGTGAGGGCGATGCGGTCGCACTTCATGGCCTCGTCCATATAGGGCGTCGACACCAGGATGCTGATGCCGTGCCGGTCGCGCAGCTTGAAGAGCATTTCCCAGAACTCCTTGCGGCTCACGGGGTCCACACCGGTGGTGGGCTCGTCGAGCAGCAGCACGCGCGGCGCGTGAATCAGCGCGCAGCACAGCGCGAGTTTCTGCTTCATGCCGCCCGAGAGCTTGCCGGCGCGCCGACGCTTGAAGCGCTCGATGTGCTGGTAGATGTCGTCGATCAGGTGACGGTTGTGCTCGATGGTGGTGTTGAACGTGGTGGCGAAGAACTCAAGGTTCTCCTGCACGGTGAGGTCCTGATAGAGCGAGAAGCGGCCCGGCATGTAGCCGATGCGTTGGCGGATGCGCCGGTAGTCGCGCCTCACGTCGAGCCCGTCGACCGTGGCCGTGCCGCCGTCGGCCAGCAGCAGGGTGGCCAAAATGCGCAGCAGCGACGTCTTGCCAGCACCGTCGGGGCCGATGAGGCCGAAAATCTCCCCCTCGTCCACCTGCATGCTCACACCCCGCAGGGCTTCAACCCGGCGGTAACGCTTGCGCACATCGTTCACTATGACTATGGGCTGGTCCATCGCATCGTCAGAATTTCACGTCGCCATACATGCCACGCTTGATCAGGCCGTCGTTGTCGACGGCTATCTTGATGGCATACACGAGGTTGGCCCGTTCGTCGCGCGTCTGTATGGTTTTGGGCGTGAATTCGGCCTTGTCGCTGATCCAGATGATTTCTCCCTCATACTGCTTGCGGTCGGCGGTGCCCTGGTCGGCATACACCTTGACCTTCTGCCCGATTTTCAGACCGGTGAGCTGGTCGGCGGTCACATAGGCGCGCAGCTTCATGTGCGTGATGTCGCCCACCTTGAACAGGGCGCGTCCCGGAGCGGCATACTCGCCCTGGTGGGCATACTTGGTGAGGATGGTGCCGTCGATGGGGCTGGTGATGATCGAGTTGCTGATTTGGTCGTTGAGTTGTGCCCGCTGGGCGTTCATGCTGGCGCTCTGGCCGCCTATGCTCTGGTTGGCCGTGGCCACCTGCTCGGTGGCGGCGGCGATTTGCTGCTCGAGCACCTTGATCTGGTAGTCGATGTCGTCGACGGTCTTCTGCGTGCCGGCGTTCTCGTTGACCAGTTCCACGAACCGCTGCCGCTCGGCTTTCAGGTTCTCGATTTGCTGCCGGAGGGCGGCCACTTGCGTGCCCTCGTCGAGCCGGCGGCTGACGGTGGCGCTCTGCGTGGCGGCAAGCTGCCCCTTCTTCAGGTGCAGCTGCAGCGTGTCGATGTAGCCCAGCCGCTGCCCGGCGCCTACGGTCATGCCCTCCTCGATGTTGAAATCCTTGATTTCGCCCACACTCTTGGCCGAGACGATGACGTCGGTGGTCTCAAACACTCCCGAGGCGTCGTAGGGGTTCTGTTGCTCCTGGCAGGCGGCCAGCAGCAGCGAGGCCAGGCAGGGGAGCAGGTATTTTGCGATATTCATAATGTTTATGGTTTGTTTAGGCTGATGTGGTAATAGTGGCGAGGCGCGCCAGTCGGGATTGCGCGCGTCCGCGTCGCTAGTTGTTGTGGATGATTTTGTCCTTGTACATGTGCTGAATCATCTCCAGTTGGTGCTGGCTGCGCGCCAGGCGCGCCTGGTTCTCCTTGCTGATTTCCTGCAGCAGGTTGTTCACGTCGATGATGCCGTGGTTGAGTTTCGACTCTGCCGCCTTGCGCACGGTTTCGCGCAGGTCGATGATCTGGTCATCGTCGGCCAGCAGCCGGCGGTAGCCCGCCACGGCCTCGGTCTCCTGGGCACTGCGCAGCCGGGTGTTGAACAGAAACGTCTCGCGCTGCGTGTCGATTTCGCTGCGCTGCAGCGACAGGCGCGAGCGGTCGTTGCGGTAGGTGTACAGACTGCCGATGCTCCACACCACGCGCAGCCCCACCAGCGCGTTGAGCGAGGGGCTGCGGTGCATCATGTCGTGCATCAAGTCGAAGCCGATGTAGCCGTAATAGCCCTGTGCGAAGGCACTCACCCGCGGCATGAGCGTGGAGCGCAGCAGCTTCTCCTGGGCGGTGGCGAGGGCCTGCTGCGTGTCGAGCAGCCGCAGCTCGGGCCGCAGCGTCTGCGTGGCGGGAAGCAGCTCGGCCGGGCGCGTGAGCGTGAGTGGGGTGGACTCGTCGTTGCCCACAAAGATGTTGAGCACACGCTCAAAGTTGCGCCGCGAGTTCTCGAGCTGGGTGCGCTGTTGCACCGTTTTGAGCCGTTCGGCCTTCACGGCGGCCACATCGCCCACGGTGGCCAGGCCCTTCTGCTGCAGCGTGGCGAGTTTGCGCTCGCTGTCGTCGAGCAGGGCAATCATCTCGTCGGCGAGGCGCATCTGCTCGTCAAGCATGAGCATGCCGAAGTAGAGGTCGGCCACACGCTCGCGCAGGCCATACAGCTCCACATCGGTCTGCGCCGTCTGCAGCTCGCTCTGCAGCCGCGCCACCTCCTTCTGCCGCTTGATGAGTCCGCCCTCCCAGATGAGCTGGTCCACCTCGGCCCCCACGCGGTATTGCATCTTGCCCACCCCCTTCACGTTGGGTTCGGGCATCTCCACGTTCACGGTGCTGAAGTCGGCGTCCTCGGGGATAGGCATACTGCCGCCGTTAGGCAGGCCGATGTAGCCCGACACCTTGATGTCGTGCGGGTCGATGATCGAGTAGATGTCGTTGCCCGCCTTGGTGGTGCGGTTCTGCAGAGTGATTTGCGCCCCCACGCCCAGCTGCGGGAGCCATCCGCGTGCAAGGTTGCTCATGGTGTAGGCGGCGGTATGCTCGATGAGGCTGTAACGCTTCACGAGGGGATAGTTGGCCTGTGCGCGTTCCTGAGCCTGTTCGTAGGTGAGCGGCTCGCCGCTCGAAGCCACCCACACCCACGCCATAGCGCAAGCAAGAATGAATTTGAATCGCATAGTGGATTTCAATGTGAGGTTCTTTTAAACTGCAAAATTACAATATTATTGCGAAATGGCAAGCGATTCTTCCAAATTGTTTGCCGATGCGACGCAAAACTCAATCAAAGCTCAACCAGCGCAAAGTCCAAAAACAATCATAACAACCTGATAGGATTCACGATGCTCCATCAGGCTGTTATGGTAAGATTTGATCGAAAAAAATGCTAGTCTTTGTCAGCAACGAACACTCGTAGAGTGTCCTTTGAGTAATCCCCAGTGAAACGAGTGGCCGAGCGCAGCGAGGACGCTCGTTTCACTGGGGGATGGTGGCCAGGACTGGCCATGTCGCCTGCGGCGACCACCTCCGGCGGGTGAAATCTGAATAATCCCGAGACAACGCGCAGCGGTGACCCGGGGATGCCATCAGCTGGCAGAAATGCCTCTGGAGGAGGCAACCATGGCAGATCCTTCGAGGCAACGGATCATTTTTCTTGCGGAAGAAATGCAGAGCACAGGATTTTGCTAGAGCGCGTGTTAATAAGTTGTATCATAAGATTCCCTTCTTACATAATCGTTTTCATATCCACAATTCTCACATATCTGATGGTAGTATACGTCTGCCACTTCATGATAGACAGCTTTGCCATTTTCGTTCGTACGACTATAAACACGGTCTAAAACATTTCTACCAGTGCTGTAAGTCTTAAAAGTGTCTTTGCGACCGCACTTAGGGCAGCCCTTTGATAAGAAACCGCACTTTTTTTCAGTAAAGTAGCCTGTTATAGGCAACACAAAAATACAAACCACTGAAATCTTTGTCAAAAAATCATCAGTATTGCTATGATTAGTGGCTTTTTTATATATAATAAATATTGCGATTACGAGAACACCTAAACAAATGTTGCGCAATTTGTGGATGTTTTCATCGCATGCTTTTACATATACTATTCTTCCTGCAATAATCATTAGGATAAGTAAAATCCAGCCTAGCCAATCGCTCATATAATTATCTTGTTGGGTTTATAATATTTGTTGATTTTTCAATACTCTGTTTGAAATATAAAAGTCATTGTATAACAATTCCTTTGCTCAAACTTGGACGCATATTTATTCCTCGTCGCGAGAACGGAATGTTTTTTCGAAATGTGGTTTCATCATTCGCAAAGGTGGGGTGTCGTGGTTTGTTTTGATTCATTCTTTTTGAATTAAAGATTTATAGCGCCCCGTGTTAGTAAGTTCTAGAATATGATTCCCATCTTACAAAATCGTTTTCATCTTCTTTTCGGAGCCATAATAATGGAGGATATGCCGCCATGCTCCTGCTTGTCCTGACGGCGGAAGTCATCAGTAAAGTCAATACTGTGTCCTGTGCGGCTTGTTTGGAATACAAAGTCTCCACCACCAATAATTAGTAGATTGCCATCAATGTAGCAATCGTCGTAATGCACACTGCCCTCACCGACAACTTCCACATCGCAGGAGCCATCCTTGTTGATAGTCACGTAGTTTATGGTTGTAAACCCCACTATCTCTGCGCCTTCGACAAAACGGTTGTCCACATAAATTTCATAGGTGCCAGCATACTTGGCCACCTCACTGCGATTGTAGGACTCTTCCTGGTTTTCGGAAGAGTAACCTTGATTGCCATCATCGCTGCCATTCCCTTTGCAGCAAAGCAGCAAAGCGAAAATGGCCAGACAGAACATAAGCTTTTTCATAATTACTTAGATAGTTAGTTGTTTATTTGCGATTAAAACTCACATGTGTTTAGAAATCAATTCTGCGGCCACCGATGGTTTCTTGTTCCGTGGCCAACTCCGTCTTGCTGTTGCTCAGTGATGCACTGACGGCATTCTCATTGGCCCAGCTGCGCAGTTTCAAGAACTCATCCTTTCGCATCTGCCCCATGGGGACCACGCGGTTGATGGTCGTTTCAAAATCGGTCATGTCCAGGTCGGCATTGGGTTCGCCTTTGATTTTGCGATAGAAAGCCTCAATCAACGAGTCGGACACCCAGGCCTCCAGCTCTGCCCCGGCGAGGACAACGTCTTTGCCAAATTTCTCTTCGCCCGATAATTTGGCCAATCGGTCCAAATCGAATTTGTTGGTGTCGCGCCCCAGTTTCTTGATATGAATTTCAAGAATTTTCTTTCATTCCTCGGTCGAGGGGAAATCAACGAAGAAAATCTCGTCGAAACGCCCTTTGCGCAGCAGTTCGGGCGACTCAAGGGAGCATGTCAGCACGTGGAAGTAATTATCACCGCTTTGGCCAGAAGTATTCACCTGCTGCTCCAATCATAATAGTCGAAATACAACTACCCCAAAAGCCAAAATTGAAAATTAGCTGATTTACGACTAAACATACAATAAGATAAACAAACCATCTCCACCAGGGTTTGGAATTAGTGTCTGCATCACTATAACGATCCGGCATTTGATATTCAAACCCGCGTTTTTCCCAATATTGTTTACGCATTCTTTCTACGTTCACAACGCCAACGCCCGTATGCATTTCCAAATTTTCGAAAAGAGGCACTAAATAGACTTTTTGAATAATATCTGAAATCAATCGGGCAGCACCTTCGGCATCTTCACCAAAATCCAGCATGTATTCATCTAAATGATCAGATATAACTTCTCTATAAGTGAAAAGGGGATAACAGTCAAGTTCTTTAAAGCGCTCATGTTGTTTTTGATCTACATCAACATCTTTTCTTAACTTAAAACCTATAATAAAACCCTGCGTTTTGCCAAAAGAATCAAATTTTTTTCCATCGTACCAAACAGTGCGACCTGTTCTCAAAACACTTAACGTATAAAAAGTGTTATTCTTTTTATCTTCAAGAACAATGTCGGTGCAAACGAAGTCCATTGGGTGTTTTTCTTGAAGTTTGAAGTTTTGTCGTAATTCTTCGACAAGTCCAGGGAAAACGCCATCACTGGTCATGTAGGATGTTTTGGAAAGGTCGATGCCTTTCTCAACGAATCGCACCAGCAAACTGCCGCAATACTCGCAGTTCTCGTGGTTGGTCGCATTGGCTCCGCAATTGGGGCACTTCAATAATTGTTCGGCCATAGTCTTGATTTTATGTGGTTTATTCTATTGTTTTTGACACTCGGTTGGCGGCGAGAAGCAGTATCACTTGCAGCACCCACAAAAACAGGACAAAAATTGCAGCGCCATTGTCTTCAAACTGCGGTTTGCTGAAAGCAATGCACAAAAACTCAACAAAGCCAAAGATGGGGAACAAAACCCCAAGAGCATAGCGGAACCCGTCTTTGATTCTCAAACTACTCAACATCGAGATAAGAATCGTATTGAATACGATAACGGCAAAATTCATCCACACGTTGAAAGATTCGTAACTTGAGAGCATCAGCCCAAGCAGAAAGTTCACGACGATGAGGATGACTGCAATAATGACAGTTAGATTCTTCATAATAAATAGTTAAAGTTAATAAACATTTCAAGACAGTGGTGGCAGTGGTGGTGGTACAGAGGCAAATTTGTCGGCAAACTCTGCCATCGTAGAGATGGCCACCCAGTTGGGGAGACCGCTCTTCCATGCCAGGGTGTCTGGCTGGATTTGCGACTGAAAGATATAGTTGCAGACAGTGTTGAAGTCAAATGGTCCCTGCTGCTGGCCATTGACTGCCACGAAATAGTTGGCCGCTTGAGGCAAGGCGGGTGGCATCTGTGTGTTCAAGTTCTGACCCATGAGGCCATTCATCTGTCCTCCCACACCTGCGCCAGCCGTCATGCCCATGCCTACTCCGATTGCTCCGCCAATGGCTCCTTCGTTTGCCGCAGCACGTTCCATCACATTGAAACTGCGGTCGGCTTGATACAATTCCTGCCCCATGATTTTCAACTTGGCCATTTGCTCTTTGGCTTCTTTGAGCTTGATGTAACTCGGGTCATCCTCTGGGACGTTGATTGACATGATGTAGAAATTCTCTAGTCCGATGCCATATTTGTTGAATTCCGGCTGGAGCATCTGAGTCGTATATTCCGATAGGTCGTTCAGATGTGAGTTGAGGTTGAGGATTGATATTCCGTCATTGGTCATTTTGTCGGACAAAAGATTGTTGAAGCGCGACATCATGATGCCTTTGAAATAGGACTCAATCTTGCTGACGGTAAATGATGCCATGTTGCCCGCCAGATTCTCAATCAGAATCCTTGGATCACTGACTCTCAACCCAAATTGTCCGAAAGCTCGTACGGGTACAATAATCTCGTATTTGGGATCTTCTAGCTGGATAGGAACAGGTGTTCCCCATTTGGAGTCAAGCACTGCCAGATGGTTCACAAACCATACCTCGGCTTGGAACGGAGAATCGCCGCCAAATGGAAGGTTGATGAGTTTGTTGAGCAACGGGATGTTCTCCGTCTTGATGGTGTAAGTGCCGGCTTCGAATGTGTCTAACACCTTTCCGCCTTTCACAAAATAGGCTGTTTGGCCTGTGTATACGACCAGTTGTGTGCCCAGTCTCAAATCGTTTGAAGGGAACTTGTGAATCAATTCTCGTGAATTCACTTCCCATTTCACTACATCAATTATTGCCATATTTTTAATTAGGTGAAAAAGAAACGCTAAAAGTCCACCACAGCAGTCCAAAGTGGTAGAAATAATAAAAAAAGAAGCGTGGACTGCTTTATGCCACGCTTTGTAGATTGACGGTCGTGAGAAAAACCGATAGTACAAAAAGGGGATAAATGAATGCAGTTCACGCTGTACAGCGTAAAAGCCGCTTTGCCATCCTCTTGTACTATCATAGTTGAAAATTTCTCACGTTTTCAATCTACAAGAATAAGCATAACGCTTCTTTTTTCAGCGATGTCGTGATTAGGTGTAACTAATCGAGTGCAAAGGTACAATTATTTTTCCGAAAATCAAAATGAAAAGTAACTATTTTTGGTGTGTTGAGTAATTTTTGATGCCGGTGTCGAAAATGTCATGGCGGGAAGGGGATAAACGAGAAAAGCCGTCTTAACATTAATTAAGACGGCTGATGGTGTTTTGGGGGGCTTGTGCCTGGTGTGGGGTGGCTATTTCGCCTTCTGGATGGTGACCTTCATGGGGCCGGTGAAGCGGTAGTTGTCGCCTTTGGGCAGCAGGAAGTCGATGCACTGCCGGCGTCGGGTGCCCATGCGGTCTTTCACGACCCACTTTCCGTTGAGTTTGGGCACGCTTGAGCATTCCACCACGATGGTGTCGCCCATCTTGAAGCCGTGCTGGCGGAACATGTCGCCCGAGAGGGCCACCCATCGGATCTCGTAGTTGGCCAGGCGCGTCTTGTCGATGCGGTCGCCGCTGGCCGTGCGCCACCCGGCTCCACCCGTGCCGGGGTGGTATTTGGTGGCGTGCATGGTGAATTGCTGTCCCATCAGGGTCAGGCTCACGATTGCCATCGCGGCAACCAGTAGTCGTCTCATCATTGTCGTTTCACGTTTTGGTTGGCGGCAAAGTTATGTATTGTCAGCGACTTGGCCAAATCGGTTGGTATTTTTTAACAGAGCCCCCATTGCCGCGACTTGGCCACTGGCGCGAGGCGTCGCCTTTGCTTGCCGGGTGCTGGCGGGGCGGGGGAGGGCAGGTGGTGACGCGGGTCGTGACGCACTTTTTGAATTTTATTTTGCGGTTTTCTTGCACATGTTGATGATTTTGCCTATTTTTGCGTCAATTTTTAACATCACAGGAATGAGAGTATGGATGCGACCCTTGCAAGAGGGCGTTCTCGCGCACCCATGACACAACGATAAACCCGCAGCGGAGAACGGCGGGGATGAACCAAGATTCGTATTTATAATGAACAAGAAGCTATTACTATTTGCGAGTACGCTGCTCTTGGCGCTAGGTGCGCTGGCAGCTGACTTTCAATCGGGGGATTTGTATTTCAACATCCTCACCGAACCGGCCGACGGCAACCCGGGCACCGTCGAGGTGGCCCCGCCACCCAGTGGTGCCTATCAGTTGTCATCGGCCTCGGGTTACACGTTCCCGGAGACTGTCACTTACAACGGCAACACCTACAATGTGACCGCCATCGGCGTGAGGGCGTTCAAGGACGCGCGTTTCTCGAGTACCAACTCCAGCAAAGTTTACCCGATGATGTGGTTGGGCAACAACTTGGTGGAAATCAAGGCGGAGGCATTCATGGGCTGCCAACTCAACCTGACCGGGTTCCGCGCGGCACTCACCACCATCGACCCAAGCGCCTACCGGGACAACAAGATTAATTGGTTCAACAGTAACAACAGCATCTACACGTCGGACGGGAGTGGCGTGATCCTCACCCAGAACGGGACGCATCTTGCGTTCTTCGGCGGCGTGCACTGCAGTGGCACCGCTGGAGGGTCGAATTTCGTCACGAGCTACACGGTGGCTTCGGCCATCGTGGCCATCGACGACTACGCTTTCAGTGGCAACTCCAAGATCACCACGCTCAATTTGGGTTCGGTGCAGAGCATTGGCAAGGAGTCGTGCGCACGCATGACCGCGCTCAAAACGCTCACCATCCCGGCCACGGCAACCACCATCGACCCCGACGCTTTCCTCGAGACCGACGGCATCACCACGCTCAACGTGAAACTCACCGAGCCGGTGCCTGGCGTGAAGTTCGAAGATGCCGTCTATGAGCGGTTGCGCGACCATGTGAATTTTGCCGCCGATGCCAACATCGAAGCCTTCAAGGCCGATCCGGATTGGGGCAAGTTCTTCAGTAAGACCTACCCCAAGCTCTATCTGGCCGGCTCGTTCACCAACTGGGCCACCGACAAGTTGGAAATGACCGCCGACCAAGACGGCAACTACTCGCTCACCGTGGAGAACGTGCCCAACGGCGCTGAATTCAAGTTCGTGAACGAGGACAATAGTGTGTGGTATGGTGGAGCGACTGGCGACGCCACTTACCGCGTGCACATGGGGTGGTGCACCGACATCGAGCTGAGCACCACCGGCAGCAACTTCATCATCGACGGCACTGGCACGCTCACCTTCAACGTGAGCAGTGACATGAAACTCTCCATCACCGGCTGGTCGACGGGCGTTTACCTGATTGGCACGATGACTAACAACTGGGCCGACCGTGTGGAGATGGCCGCCGATAACGGCAAGTTCACCATCACGCAAGAGATGGTGGCTGGCGATGAGTTCAAAATTGTCGACCTCTACAACACCTGGTATGGTGCCACGAGCGGCAACGGCCAGGTCACCGATGCCATGCTGGGACAAGAACTCACCGTGGCATCGCCAGGCGACAACTTCCAGATGACCACCGCCGGGGAGTATATCCTCACTTTCGACAAGGATAACATGAAGCTCACCATTGAGCCACGACCCATCGACACAACACCCTTCATGGCTGGCAAGTTGTACTACAAACCCGTGAGCGAAACCGAGGTGGAAATCACTTCCGATCCATCGGGCGTGCCCTACAACATCGAACTTGACAATGCCAACGAAATCACCGACCAAGTGACTCACCCCGACAATGGTAAGGTATACACCGTGATTGGTATTGGTGAAGGCGCGTTCAAAGATGGTTCCATCAAGACCAAGGCAAGTGTGAGTGCGGCTGCACGGACAATGGAGTATTTCTTCTTTCCGGCAACCATCACCTATATCCGTGCCAATGCGTTCAACAACTGCAAAAGCAACTACCCGGGAATCCGTTTGGCCAACATGACCACTATCGACGACCAAGCATTTATCAACAACAAAATCAACTGGTTCAACCCGGCGATGAGCGGTAGCGTTTTTAAGGTTTATGGTGACAACTCCACCACTGGCAATCACACTGGTGGCCTGCTCTACAAAGAAGTCGACGGTGTGAAGACGCTGGTCTGCTATCCTGGCGACCATCATAAAACGGCTTATATACTTATGCCGGGTGATTTCAGCGACAATCCCAACTTCATTCTCACCGTCAATGCCGATCTGAGTTACTATAATGTGATAGGCCCATATGCGATGTATAACAACAAGAACATTCGCACCATCACCCTCGGATCTGGCACTACTGCCATCGAGACGAATGCCTTTGCAGGCGCAACCGCCATCACCAGCATCACTTGCAACGCCACCGTGCCTCCCACGGGGGCGGTGTTTGAGGATGCCGTGATTGCTGCTTGCAAGGACAAACTGGTCATCCCAGCCGGCAGCGAGGCCGCTTACCGCGCCGACGAGAACTGGGGCAAGTTCTTCAGCCCAGTCTACGAAATTGTCATCGCCGAGACCGAGAACGGCACTGTGACGGCCGACAAGGAATTCGCCAAGGAGGGTGAGACCGTCACGCTGACCGTCACCCCCGCCGAGGGCTACGAACTCGACGAAATCGAGGTGATCGCTGGTGCCGACACACCTGTCGAGACCACCATCAACACCGAGACGGGCAAGTACACTTTCACGATGCCCGCCGAGATTGTGAGTGTCGTGGCCACCTTCAAACTGTTGCCGCCACCCACCTTCGCCATCACCGTGGCCGAGGCAGAGCACGGCACCGTGACGGCCGACAAGGCCGAGGCCGAGGAAGGCGAGACGGTGACGCTGACCGTCACCCCCGCCGAGGGCTACGAACTCGACGAAATCGAGGTGATCG
>CAMVDK010000031.1 GCA_947166165.1 uncultured Porphyromonadaceae bacterium | reverse complement strand
CCGACGAGGGCAACGTGAAGCACGCCGTGCTGAGCGACATCCTGGGCGATGAGGACCACCTGGGCGACATGGACTTCAAGGTGACAGGCACCGTCGACGGCATCACCGCCACGCAGATGGACATCAAGTGCGACGGCCTGCCCTACGAGGTGCTCGAACAGGCATTGCACCAGGCCAAGCAGGGACGGCTGCACATCCTCAACCTCATCAACCAGGCCATCCCCGAGCCTCGCGAGGACTACAAGCCCCACGTGCCGCGCATCGTGGCCATGACGGTCGACAAGGAGTTCATCGGTGCCATCATCGGCAAGGGCGGCGAAGTGATCCAAGGCATCCAGGAGGAGACCGGCGCCGTGATCACCATCGACGAGATCGACGGCAAGGGCGAGATCGAAATCTCGGCCGCCAACGCCGACAGCATCAACGCCGCCGTGGAGCGCATCAAGGCCATCATCGCCGTTCCCGAGGAGGGAACCATCTACACCGGCACCGTGCGCTCGATTCTCGAGTTCGGAGCCTTTGTGGAGTTCATGCCCGGCCGCGACGGCCTGCTGCACATCAGCGAAATCAGCTGGGAGCGCCTGCCCGACATGGAGGCCAGCGGCCTGCACGAGGGCGACGAGGTGACCGTGAAGCTCATCGAGATTGACAAGAAGACCGGCAAGTACCGCCTGTCGATGCGCGCGCTCCAGGACAAGCCCGAAGGCTTCGACGAGCAGCGCCGCGAGCGCCGTCCGCGTGGCAACGGCGGCAACGGTGGCAACGGCGGCAACCGTGGCCCGCGCCGCGAAGGCGGCAACCGCGGCCCGCGCCGCGACGGTGGCGGCAACCGCGACCCGCGCCGGGGCAACAACCGCCGCGACGACGAGGATTGACACCCCGCGCCATCGCATCGACGCGTGACCGACACAACCGCGCGACACCTTCCACATCAAGGTGTCGCGCGGTCGTTTTTCGCCAAAAGCGGGACAATGGGGTCGGAGGTTACTGTCCCGCTTTAGGGGACGGGGTAGGGATAGGTGATGTTCCAGAGGAAGAGGCCGTGGCCAGGCATGGAGGTGCCGGCCTGGGAGCGGTCGCGCTGAGCGACGATTTCGTCGAAACGTTGAATGGTGATTTTGTGGTTGCCCACGTCGACGAGCGTTCCGACCACGGCCCGCACCATGTTGCGCAGGAAGCGGTCGGCGGTGATGGTGAACACCCATTGCTCGCCCTCGCGGCTCCAAGCGGCGTGGGTGACCCGGCAGCGGTTGGTCTTGACGTCGGTGTGGAGTTTGCTGAAGCTGGTGAAGTCGTCCACCTGGAGCAGCCGCGCGGCGGCCTGGTTCATGAGCGGGTAGTCGAGCCCGGGGCGGCACTGCCAGCTGAGCGGGTAGAGGAAGGGTGACTTGGCGGTGTGGGTGAAATACTTATAGGTGCGGCTTGTGGCGTCGAACCGCGCGTGAGCGTCGTCGTGGACGGGCATGAGGGCGTACACGGCGATGTCGCGCGGCAGGATGCCGTTGAGGCTGTGGACGAACAGCGGCAGGTCGGCTATGGGGCGCTCGGCGTCGAAATGCGCCATCATCATGGCAGCGTTAACGCCGGTGTCGGTGCGCCCGGCGCCGGTGAGCGGTGTGGGGCACCGCAGCAGGGTGGCGAGGGCCTGCTCAATGGTTTGCTGCACGCTGGGGTCGTGAGGCTGGATCTGCCATCCGCAGTAGGCAGCGCCCCGGTAGCTCAATCGCATGAAGTAACGCATGGTGGATTTTGGGTGTTGAAACGTAAAACGGCGTGCGAAATTAGTAAAAAAAACGCAATCGGCCAAACCGCTCCGCCCTTGGCCCGCCGGCGGCGTGGCTACAGGGCTGCAGCGAGGCGGCGCGAACGGACAGCACAATAAAGCGGCCCGGCTGCCGTTAATAGATTAGAAAGAAAGTATGCATACGAATGAAAACTGAAAAAACACTCTCGATAGGCCGCATGGCGATGGCGGCCCTGCTGGCAATGGGCTGCCTGCAAGCCCTGGCCTTCCCGACGAGCCACTATGCCGACAGCTCGCGCCTGTCGGACGACGCCTGGGCGAAGGTTGCTGTCGACCACAGCGGCATGCACAGCATCACACTCGCCGAACTGGAGCACGCCGGCCTGCGCGACCTGAGCCGCATCCACGTGTTCGGCGCCGGCGGCGCGGCGCTGAGCGAGAAGCTGACCGAGGACATGGCCGACGACCTGCCCGAGGTGCCCTTCGTGCGTGTGGGCAACCGCATCGTGTTCTACGCGCAGGGGCCTACGACGTGGGCGCCCTCCGACAGCATGACCTTCCAGCACACCCTGCACCCCTACTCCAAGCTGGGCTACTACCTGGTGTGCGAGAAGGACTCGCTGGCCGACAAAGAAATCATGAAATCGACTGTCACGCCGAGCGGCGAACGCGTGACGACGTTCACCGAGCGCCTGTTCCACGAGGAGGAGCTGGTGAACCCCGGCCAGACCGGCCGCAACATGCTCGGCGAGGACCTGACGCAGCAGTCGCACTTCAAGTTCGCCCTGCCGGGCATCGTGAACGGCAGCCAGGTGAGCGTCAACGCCCAGGTGGGCGTGAAGGTGACGCAAGGCCAATGCGAGGTCACCTTCACCAGCAACGGCACCACACTGCCACGCACCAACAATGAGACCATCCGCCCCAACGAGAACTACATCTACGGCTTTTTCGCGTCCACCCGCAACGACCGCCTGCGCACCATCAGTAACTTCGGCACGGTGAAGCGCTTCACGCTGCGCGACACCTCGGCGCTCGACCTGGGCGTGAACGTGAACTGCTCGGGGTCGATGAACTATGCGCGCTTCGACTTCGCCACGGTGAATTACGAGCGACACCTGAACATGCAGGGCTTGAATGAGCTGCTGTTCGGCAGCGGCGCCGACACGGGCACCGACATCTGCTATGTGGTGAGCGGCGCCAACGAGGACACGCGCGTGTGGGACGTCACCGTGCCCTACGCCCCCGTTGAGATGCTCACCACGCTCGAAGGCAGCGAGTTGACTTTCAGCCCCATAGCCGGCGGCCACAGGGAGTATGTGGCCTTCAACGCCAACAGCGACCACCCCCACGTGGGAACGGCCGACCCGGTGAGCAACCAGAACCTGCACGGCGAGCCCACCCCCGACATGATCATCGTGACCACCCACCTGCACCGCGACCAGGCCAAGCGCCTGGCCCGCTTCCACGAGCAGACCGACAGCATGCGCGTGCTCGTGGTGGAGGAGCCGTATGTGTTCAACGAGTTCTCGTCGGGCACCCCCGACGTGCTGGCCACCCGAATGATGTGCAAGATGTTCTACGACCGCGGCACCGACGCCGGCGGCCACCACCTGCAGCACCTGCTGATGATGGGCGACGGCACCTACGACAACCGCGGCTTGGTGAGCGAAATCACCAACATGAAAAAGTCGACGCTGCTCACGTGGCAGAGCATCGACAGTTACTCGCACGAATACAAGTCGATGGTGAGCGACGACCCGCTGGCCATCCTCGGCGACGACAGCGGCCCCGACTTCCAGTCCTATCCGCTGAGCATATCGGTGGGGCGCTTCCCGGTGAGCACCCCCGACGAGGCGCGTACGATGGTCGACAAGGCCATCGCCTACATGAGCACCAACGACTACGGCACATGGAAAAACCAGTCGCTCAACGTGGCCGACGACATGGACGCGGGCACCCACATGCAGCAAGCCGAGCAGGTGATCACCACCATGCGCGAGAACGGCGGCGAGTCGATGGTGTTCAACCATGTGTTCATCGACGCCTTCCCCGAGATGACCGTTGCCGGCACCCGCACCTACCCCGAGGCCAAGGCAATGATGCTCAACCGATTGAAAGAGGGAGTGGCCTGGTGGAACTACACCGGCCACGCCAGTCCCAACAACTGGGGCTCGGAAGGCATGCTCCGCCGCACCGACATCACCGACAACCTGTACTACAGCCACCTGCCGGTGCTCTATGCCGCCACGTGCAGCTTTGCCAAATACGACTCCCCCACCGAGAGCGGAGCCGAGAACATGGTGCTCAACCCGCGCGGCGGCACCATAGCCAGCATCTCGGCCACCCGCGAGGTGATTATCAGCTACAACGGCCACTTGAACAACGCCGTGGCCAAATACGCCTTCGCACGCGACGCCAACGGCCTCACGAAGCCCATCGGCGAGATTCTGCGCCTGGCCAAGAACGATGTGCTGGAGTCGGGACGCGACGCGACGACCAACAAGATGTGCTACACGCTGCTTGGCGACCCCGCGCTGCGCATAAGCCAGCCCAGCCACCGAGTGGTGGTGGAGAGCATCAACGGCAAAGCCATCGACTCCGGCAACCTGCCGGTGCTCCAGGGCTGCCAGTCGGTGACCTTCAAGGGCCACATCGCCGACTACTCGGGCAACAAGCTGCCGCAATTCAACGGCACCATCCGCTCCACGCTCTACGACAGCGAGCAGTCGGTCACCACCCACGGCTACAGCTCGGGCAGTTCGAGCAGCTCGGGCACGAGCGGCAAGGGCGTCGAGTTCACCTACCTCGACCGCACCAACCGCCTGGCGCTCACTGCCGACACGGTGCAAGGCGGCGAATTCAGCATCCGCATCACCATCCCGTCGGAAGTGCTGGGCACCTACGAGAACTTCAGTCCCGCGCTGCTCAACCTGTATGCCTACGACGAGACCAACTCGCTGGAGGCCAGCGGCAGCTGCGACGACTTCTACATCTACGGCTACGACGACACGTCGGCCCCCGACACCGAAGGCCCGCTCATCAGCTTCTTCGGCCTGAACTCGAGCGCCTTTGCCGAGGGCGACGCGGTCAACGAGTCGCCCATCGTGCTGGCGAGCATCAGCGACGAAAGCGGTGTGAACTTCTCGACGGCCGGCATCGGCCACGACATCACGCTGCTGCTCGACAACAAGGTGAGCTACAACAACCTGGCGGGCTACTACACGCCGCAGCAGACCAGCATCGGCACCATGGGCACCATCCAGTTCCCGCTCAACGAGCTGAGCGCCGGCGAGCACAGCCTGCGGCTGCGCGTGTGGGACGTGCACCGCAACATGAGCGAGCAGACCATCCACTTCAACGTGTCGCCGGGGCTGCGCCCGGAGGTGGTCGACGTGCACGCCACGCCCAACCCGGCCTACTCCGGCACCACCTTCTATGTGGAGCACGACCGTCCGGAGGCGGTGGTGAAAGTGACCATCGACGTGTACGACCTGCTGGGCCGCCCCGTGTGGAGCACCACGCAGAGCGGCAAGAGCACGCAGTTCATGTCGTTCCCCATCACCTGGGACCTGACGCGCTCAGGCGGCGGACGTGTGCAACGCGGCATCTACATCTACCGCGCCACGCTCACCTCGAGCAACGGCGAGTATGAATCGTCGAAAGCAAAAAAAATCGCTGTTGGCGACGAATAATGTTGTGTCGTTGAAAAAAATATCGTAAATTTGCCCGCTAAAAGCCACGTTGCACCGTGGACAGCGGCACGTAACCCCGCGAGCCGATGAAAATACTCGTATTTGCCCCCGAGCACGAAGCCGAAACGGCACAGCTGTATGCCGACTCATGCCTGGTGCACACCGACCGCCCCGTGTTCCTGCCCGAGGAGCTGCAACCGCTCGCGAGCCGCGCCGGCATTGCCGTGCGCATAGCGCGCCAAGGCAAGAGCGTGCAGGCGCGTTTCGCACCCCGCTACTGGGACGCCGCCAGCGTGGCCTTCGTGACCACGCCCGCCGCGTGTGGCAACGACCCGCTCTGCCGCTGCTTTGACGGAGCCGTGGCCTGCGGCGAATGGGTGCCGATGACCGGCGCAGCAGCGCAGCAGTCGCTGCACGCCGAGGCCACCGACGGCATCCGCACTTGGGCACTCACCGGCGGCGAAGACGCCTTCAACGCTGTGAACCGCGCCATTGCCCAGGCCAGCGAGTACATGACGCTCAAGACGGGCGACCTGCTGCTCGCAATGGGCGGCGAGAGCGTGGAAGCCCGTGGCGGAATGACGCTTGGCGGACTGCTCAACGGACGCGAGGTGCTCACCATACGCCTCAAGTGACGCAGCCGCCGCGAGGATGATGCAACAAGAGAACTGACGACGACAAAAACGATGGAACACTATGCATAAAAAAACACTGACAAGAATCCTGGCCCTGGCCGCCCTGAGCCTCGCCGCCACACAGCCGGCGGAGGCCCTGCCTGCATCGACGTTCGCGCAGCAGTCGCGGCTGAGCAGCGGCCACTGGGTGCGCATCGCGGTAGATGCCAGTGGCGTGTACGAACTCACGGCCGACGAGCTGTCGGCAATGGGATTCGCCGACCCGACCCGCGTGGCCGTCTATGGCCAGGGCGGCCACATGCTGAGCGAGGTGCTCGACGGCAGCGCCATCGACGACTTGCAGCCCGTGGCCACGATGATGGCCAACGGAAAGCTCTACTTCTACGGCAAGGGAGCGCTCAACATGTCGCTCAACACCAACAACAGCAGCGAGCTGCTGGCCTTCAGCCGCGAGCTGAACGCCTATTCCACCAAGGGCTACTACTTCCTGACCGAGGAGTCGTCGCCACTGCGCGTGCAGGAGTCGACCCCCGGCGCCGGAACGGCCAGCAACTGGCTCAGCGAGAGCTACAACTACTGGTATCACGAGCGCGAGCTGTGCTCGGTGAGCCACACCGGCAAAGACCTGCTCGGCGAAGACATGACCCACAGCGAGCTCGACATCCCCTTCGAGCTGCCCATGGTGGCAAGCCCCTCCATCACGGTGGCGGCCAGATGTGCCGTGGCCCACAACGGCTGGAAGGCCTATCTAGTGGGCAACATCGTGGTCAACGACGTGGTGAACCAGGTGAACTTCGACCTGTCGAAGAGCGGCGTGTTTCCCCTCAACACCGACCAGCTCGAACGCTATAAGGAAATCATGCCACACAAGGTGGTCGACCTGAGCGAGCTGCCCACCAGCGGCGAGTTCCGCCTCAAGGTGCTGCCCAATGCCGGCACCACCATCAATCTGGCGCGGCTCGACTACGCCCTGATCACCTACCTGCGCACCAACACCTTTGCCAGTGCCACTGAGCCTCAATTCGAGATGTGGTACAGCGACCTGAAGTCGAACCAGGTGGTGGCCATGCCCGGCTGCCCGGCGCAGACGCTGGTGTGGGACGTGACCAACGCGCAGACCCCGGTGTGCTACCACAGCACGATGAGCGACACGACGGCGGCCGTGGCCATAGGCTGTCAGGCTTCGGTGGCCCGGTTTGTGGCCTTCGACCCCGCCCGCGAGCAGCTCAAGATTGCCGGCCACGACGAGGTGGCGCCGCAGAACCTGCACGGCATGGCGGTGCCCGACATGCTCATCGTGGCTCCCACGGCCTATCTGGAGCAGGCGCAGCGCCTGGCACTGCTGCACACCGAGTACGACGGCATGAACGTGGCCGTGGTCGACCAGCAGTGGGTGTTCAACGAGTTCTCGTCGGGCACGCCCGACGCCATGGCCGTGCGCCTGTTGTGCAAGATGCTCTACGACCGCGACCCGGGCAAATTCAAGAACCTGCTGATGTTCGGCCCCGGCACCTACGACAACCGCCAGCTCACCTTCACGCGCCCCAACAGTCTGATCACCTTCGAGACCACGGTGAGCTACTGCGAGTCGGCCAGCTACCCCTCCGACGACTTCTTCGGCATTCTCGACGACAACACCGGCATCCAGCCCTCGCGCGAGCTGCTGCGTATAGGCGTGGGCCGCATCACCGCCCACAGCGGGGCCGAGGCCAAGAGCGATGTGGACAAGATTGTGGAATATGTCACATGCCCCGACTATGGCGTGTGGCGCAACAACGCGCTGCTGCTCGCCGACGAGGCCGACGAAGGCCTGCACTGCTTCCAGACCGAAGGCATCAGCAACCTGCTGGAGAGCAACCTGAACACCGGCCTCCACACCAACAAGACCTATGTGGAATTCTTCCCGCGCAGCAACGACGAGACCCTGGAGACCAACGTGCTCAACCGCTCGTGCACCGAGGGCCGCCGCCACATCATCGAGAACCTGAACGCCGGCCAGTATTTCATGACCTATGTGGGTCATGCCGGCGGGTCGGTGTTCTCGGGCAGCAGCAAGCTGTGGCGCACCACCGACGTGCGTTCCAACCACTATAACCGCTGGCCCATCGTGAGCACCGCGTGCTGCAACGTGGCCCGCTTCGACGCCAACAGCATCGGCATCGCCGAAGCCATGCTCCACGAGCGCAACGGCGGAGCCATCGCGCTGCTCACCTCTGCCCGCGACGTGGTGTCGGAGAACAACGACGCGCTCAACCGCGCCTTTGTCAACCAGCTCTTCTCGGCCGGCGCCTCCGGCGCCATGCCCACTCTAGGCGAGGTGTACATGAAGACGAAGCAGTCGTTCGGCAGCACCATCACCGACCACAACAAGATGTCGTTCCTGCTGCTTGGCGACCCGGCCCTGAAGGTGAACTACCCTCGCCCGCTGTTCAGCATCACGCGTGTGAACGGCACGACGGTGGGCACCGACAGCATCGCCGTGGCGCCCTTGCAACGCGTGGTGGTGGAGGCCGACGTGCTCACCCCCACCCTCGACGGCACCGACACCAGCTTCGACGGCGAGGCCATCCTCACCCTCTACGGCGCCAAGCGCTACCACACCAGCTACCAGAGCAGCGTGGGTCTGTGGTATGAGACACGCAAAATCTACCACGAGCGCCCGCTGCTGGCACAGGTGCACGGCACGGTGACCGCCGGACACTTCGTGGGCGAGCTCATCGTGCCCCGCAACGAGCAAGTGTCGACCGACAGCGGCATGGCCCTGGCGGTGTATGCCCACAAGAGCGGCACCACCCACATGGTGAACGGCACCTTCGAGTCGCTGCAGCTGACGCTGACCCCCGACGAGGGCAGCCAGCTGGTGGACGACGACACCGCACCAGTGATCGAGAGCATGTATCTGAACGACGCCACGACCTTCGCCCAAGACGCCACCGTGGCTTCGACGGCCATGCTCTATGTGCACGTGACCGACGACAACGGCCTGAACATCCAGCACAACGTGCCCGGAGCCACGATGCGCCTGACGCTCGACGTGAACAAGTCGACCTTCTACACCGTGAAGGACTACGCCCGCTGCAGCGACGGCGGCCGGCAGATGGACATCGCCTTCCCGCTCTACGGCCTCACCCCGGGCCGCCACAGCCTCACCTTCCGCATGCAGGACATGTGCGGCAACGAGGCCCAGCAGACCATCACCTTTGTGGTGGGCAACATCGACGGCCTCGCACTCGATGTGGCCGAGCGTCCCGCCAGCCACCACGCCACCATCAACATAGCGCGCAACGACCTGGGCACCACACCCGAGGTGGCCCTCAAGGTGACCGACGCGCAAGGACGGCTGGTGTGGACCACCACCACCAACCAGTTCCCCGTGAGCTGGGACCTGACCGACGCAACCGGCCGCCGCGTGCCAGCCGGACTGTATAAGTACTACGGCAGCTACCGCTCGGGCAGCACCCACGGCGGCACAGCCATCAACGACATCGTGGTCATCGACCCGCTGCACGCCGCAGCACAATGACCCCCACCATCAAGCGAAAATTCAACAACCAGAACCACCTATATTATTAAACAGACGAGAATATGAAGCATAAAATGAACAAAGTGCGCCAGGCAGCGCTTGCCGCCATGATGTGCGCCGTGAGCTTCATGGGCAACGCATTCCCAGTAAGCACCTACGCCACCCAGTCGGTGCTGGCCCACGGCAAGTGGGTGCGCATCGCCGTGGACCACGACGGGGTGTTTGAGCTCACCGCCAGCGAACTCGAGCGAATGGGCTTCAGCAATATCGACCGCGTGAAAGTCTATGGTCACGGCGGCCACATGATCAGCGAGGTGCTCAACGGCACGGCCATCGACGACCTTCAGGAACAACCCACCCTGCGCGTGGACAACAAGCTGTGCTTCTACGGCAAGGGTCCGCTTCAAGTGGACATGCAGACCAGCGGCGACGTGCCCTACTTCACCCGCAACCTGCAAGGCTATTCGACCACGGGTTGCTACTTCCTGACCGAGGGCGACAATCCCCGCCGCGTGATGCAGCGCACCTGGGTGACCTCGGCCGAAGGGGTCAACCACACCAGCAGCTACAACTGGATGCTGCACGAACAGGAGCTGCTCACGCTGTCGTACTGCGGCCGTAACCTGCTGGGCGAGGACTACCTGCTCAACACGCTGCTCGTGCCCTACACGCTGCCCAACATGTCGTCGCGCAACCTCACCGTGCAGACCTGCGCCACGGTCCGGCTGGTGCGGCCCACGCAGAGCTCTCCCAGCGACAAGGCCCACTTCACAGCCGACGTGATTTCGGGCGGAGCCACCATCGCCCTGCCCTACGCCTCGAGCGAGACCGGCATAGCGTCGACCACCCAGCTCACGCACTACAACTCGGCCGCCCCGGTGGGCACCGTCGAGCTGCCCACGCTCAACCCCAGCGGCAGCGTGCGCGTGAACAAGCCCACGAGCGAGTCAAGCTCGTCGCGCATCGAGGCGGCATATCTCGACTACATGCTGTTCACCTACCAGCACACCAACACCCTGGCCGACGAGGCCGACAACCAGACCCGCATCGTGCTGGCCGAAGCCACTCTGGGCGACACGGTGACCATGAGCGGCGACGCCGCCAACGTGGAGCTGTGGAACATCGACATGGGCTACCCGGTGCAGATGGCCAAGACAACCACCGGCGGCACCACCATGTTCAACGTGGCCCGCACTGCCTCCGGCTCGCAGCACATCGCCTTCGACCCCACCAAGGAGCTGAGCCACATCGTGAGCTATGAGGCCGTTGCCAACCAGAACATCCACGGCCAGCCCGTGCCCGACATGATCATCGTGACCCGCAGCGACTTCATGGCCCAGGCCGAGCGCCTAGCCGAATTCCACCGCTCGCACGACGGCGCAGACATCCTCGTGGTCGACGAGCAGGAGGCATTCAACGAGTTCTCGTCGGGCACGCGCGACGCCATGGGCGTGCGTCTGATGTGCAAGATGTTCTACGACCGCGACCCGCACAAGCTCAAATACCTGCTGCTCATTGGCCAAGGCACCTACGACAACCGCCACATCCTCACCGACAAGCAAGGGTCGATCATCACCTTCGAGGCCGCTGCAAGCCACAGCGAGGCCAAGGGCTATGCCTGCGACGACTTCTTCGGCCTGCTCGACGATGGCTCGGGCGTCAACATGTCGAGCGACCTGGTGCGCCTGGGCGTGGGACGCCTCACCCCGGCCAACGAGACCGAGGCAAAAGGCGATGTGGACAAAATCATCGCCTATGTGGGCAACGCCGACTTCGGCCCCTGGCGCAACAACGCCTTCTTCTCGGCCGACGAGGGCAACAACGACCTCCACATCCACCAGGCACAGGGCATCTGCGACCTGATCAGCACATCGGCCGGAGTGAAGATGAACCAGTTCAAGAGTTTCATCCCGATGTTCCCCAAGTCGACCAACGAAACCTATATCGCCGACATGGAGTCGCGCTCCACCCCCGAGTCCACTAACTACATGGCCAACGCGCTCACGCAGGGCCAGTACTACGCCACCTATGTGGGCCACGCCGCCAAATCGTGCTTCACCGCACACGCCAAACTGTGGACCAACCACATGGCGCAGACCACCAGCTACACCCACTGGCCCATCATGACCACCGCCTGCTGCGATGTGGCCCGCTTCGACGCCGACGCGCGCGGCATAGCCGAGCACATGTTCCACAAGACCGACGGCGGCCTCATCGCCGCCCTGGTGGCCACCCGCGAGGTGCTGGCCAACGGCAACGACATGCTCAACCGCGCCTTCACGTCGCAATTCTTCACCACCAACAGCGACGGCAGCATGCCCACCCTGGGGCAGGTCACCATGCGCTCCAAGCAGGACAACAGCCTCAACGGGCAGGACAACAAGATGAACTTCATGCTGCTCGGCGACCCGCTGATTGCCGTCAACTACCCGCGCCCGCTGATTGAGTTCACCAACGTGAACGGCACAGCGATAGCCAACTCATCGACCACGGCCACCACCTCGCCGCTGCACAAGGTGACCTTCAAGGCTCAGGTGCTCACGCGCGACAAGAAGAACGTGGACACGAGCTTCAATGGCGACGCCACCATCGACGTGTTCGACGCGGAGCGCCTGCTGCGCTACGTCACGGTGAACACCAACGGCACCTTCATCACGCGCCGCATCGACTATCCGCGCACCCTCATCACGCAGGTCGACACCAAGGTGGTGAACGGCATCATCGAATCCAGCTTCATCCTGCCCCGCAACATCGAGGCAGCCGACACCACCATCATGATCAGCGTGTATGCCCACAAGACCGGGACCGACGAGATGGTGAACGGCCAGTTCAAGAACCTGATGGTGAACGCCTTTGCTGCCAGCACCGCCATCACCGACAACCAGCCGCCGGTGGTAACCCAGATGTATCTCGGCGAAAGCGCCGACCAGTTTGAGCAGAGCAAAGGCATGGGCCGCACGGCCATGCTCCACATCCAGGCCACCGACGAGACCGCCATCTGCGGCCTGACGGGAGCCATGGGCAACAGTATGAAGCTGCTGCTCGACGGCAACACCTCGTATATCACGGCCATGAACAGCGCCATAGTGAGCAACAATGGCAAGCAGATCGACCTCCACTACCCGCTGAGCGACCTGCCCACCGGCCGCCACGAGCTCACCTTCACCGTCTACGACATGGCCGGCAACACCAGCAGCAAGACCATCGAGTTCACCGTCGACCAGACCTCGACGCTCGTTCTCGAGGCCGCCGACAACTTCGCCAGCCAGAGCGCCACGTTCAACGTGACCGAGACCTCCCTGAAGCAGACGCCCGAGGTGACCATCAAGGTGACCGACGCTGTGGGCAACCTGGTGTGGAGCAAGACCACGTCGACGTTCCCCTGCACGTGGGATCTGAAGGGCAACGACGGCAACCGCGTGGCCAATGGCGCCTACCGCTACTGGTGCACCTTCGACACCGACGACTACTATGGTGGCTCGCCGATGCGCAATCTGATTGTCATCGAGCGCTGATCCTCCACCCCCATCTCATCATGCGGCCCGCAAGCCTCCACAGGCAGTGCGGGCCGCATGACTTATTCGCCACAGGCGCCGCATGTGGCACGAGCCTGCCGAGAGCCTGCCGCAATCGGCTCTGGGGAAAAATATTCCAGAAAAAGTTTGGCCGGGTGGCGGAAAATGTGTACCTTTGCAGTCGCAATTTTTCCGAAAGGCACGAATAAGCGCAAGGGCCACAGCCCTGCCGCCGTACGGATTCACTTGAAATACAATTAATTAAATGTACGCAATTGTAGAAATTCAGGGACAGCAGTTCCGTGCCGAGGCCGGCAAAAAGCTGTATGTCCACTACCTCGGTGATGAGAAGAATGAAGGTGACAACCTCGAGTTCGACAAAGTTCTGCTCGTTGATGCCGACGGCGCTGTTACAGTGGGTGCACCTGCCGTTGAAGGTGCCAAAGTTGTCTGCGAGGTCATGACCCCGCTCGTGAAGGGCGAGCACGTGATTGTGTTCAAGAAGAAACGCCGCAAAGGCTATCGCCGCTTGAACGGTCACCGCCAGATGTTCACCCTGCTGAAAGTGAAAGAAGTTATTGCTTAAACCCCTAAAAATTTTATCGATTATGGCACATAAAAAAGGTGTAGGTAGTTCGAAGAACGGCCGCGAGAGCGAAAGCAAACGTCTGGGCGTTAAAATTTATGGTGGGCAAAAGGCAAAGGCCGGCAACATCATCCGCCGTCAGCGCGGCACGGTGCACCGTCCCGGCCTGAACGTAGGTATGGGTCGCGACCACACGCTTTATGCTCTGGTGGATGGCACCGTGGAGTTCCAGAAGCGTGCCGGGCACACCTACATCAACGTCATCGCCGCCCCCGAAGGCGAAGAGAACTGAGCAAGCACATCGCTCGAGGCAGCGCGCAACGCGCATTCCGCCTACGGGCGCTGACCGTTAACGAGATGGCGAGAGTCGGAAAATTCGGCACTCGCCATCATTTTTGCATTTTTTTATGATAAAAGAGCGGCTCATGTCGCTTTTTTTTGTATCTTTGCACGTTAATAGCGTCGTGGCCTGATTCACTGGCCGATGCGACTCACGAAAACGCCTTAAAGCAATGAGAAAGAACCTTTTGCGCAGCCTCGCCGCTGCAGTCCTGTGCGCGACAGCCTTGTGGTCGGCCGCCGCCAACCGCATCGTGATCAAAGACTTTGCCATCAAGCCTGGCGAGACCAAGGTGGTGGAGGTGATTGCCGAGAGCGAAGAACCCGTCAGGGCCTTCGAGGTCGTGTTTGCCCTGCCCGATGGGCTGAGCCTCGATCCCTCCCAAGCCACGCTCAGCGAGCGCGCCGATGGCCACACGCTCTCCGGACGGCTCACCAGCCAAGGCTACAAATTCCTCGCCTTCTCGCTCGACAACAACACCTTTTCCGGCACCAGCGGCGTGGTGTTCGAAGTGCCTGTATCGGCGAGCAGCGACTTCCAGCACTCCGGAGCCATCGAGGCCTCCGGCATCGTGATGGAGAACGCCCTCGGCGAAGCCCTGGTGGAACTGGGGCGGGCACAAAGCACGGCCTTCCTCGACGTGACCCCCCCCGCGGCCCCTGCCAGCGAGAGCGACTGAGCCGCCACCCTCCCCCGAAAACATTACACATCCATCCCATAAAGAACAATCCAGATGCGTAAATCATTACTTTTCGCCGCGCTGAGCGCCTTGGCGCTTCAGGCTTCGGCACTCGAGGTGACCACCACCGCCGGCCACCTGAACGAGGCTGTGGCCGACCGCACGGCGACCGCCCTCAGCGTGAGCGGCACGCTCGACGCGCGCGACTTCAAGTTCATCGTCGACTCGCTCCCGCAGCTCACCACGCTCGACCTCTCGGGGGTGCAAATCGAAGCCTACACCGACACCGAAGGCCAGCTGCTCAGCTCGGTGGTCACCTATGCCGCACAGGCCCTGCCCCACAGCGCGCTCATGGGCACCGGAGTGAGCACCGTGGTGCTTCCCGACGGCCTCACCGCCATCGGCCAGGCCGCCTTTGCCGGGTGCACGCAGCTCACCAGCATCGCGCTTCCCGAGAGCGTGACTGCCATCGGCGACTACGCCTTCAGCCACACCGGCCTCACCGAGGTGGCTCTTGCCCCCCACGTGGCGGCGATAGGCCAAGGCGCCTTCTCGCGCTGCGCACAGCTGACGAGCGCCACCATCCACAGCGCCACCATCGGCGCCGACGCCTTCCGGATGGACACCGCCCTGGCCAATGTGGCGCTGGGCGACGAGGTGACGCACATCGGCGACGGAGCCTTTGGCGGCTGCACCTCGCTGCAAGCCATCGGCCTGGGCAGCGCACCGAGCATCAACGCCATTGGCCGCGAAGCCTTTGCCGGCTCGGGGCTGCAGCAGATTGCCCTCGGCTCTATGACCCGCCTGACGAGCATCGGCGACTGGGCGTTTGCCGGCACCGCGCTCCAGGAGGTGGCCATCCCCGAAACGGTGACCCATCTGGGCGAAGGCGCGTTCTACTACACCCGGCAGCTCACGCAGGCCAGCATGCCCGCGGTGAGCAAAGTGGGCGACTTCACCTTTGCCGGCAACACCTCGGCCACCTTCGGCGAACTGCTTGCCGAGGGCACCGAGCGCATCGGCGCCTACGCCTTCTATGCCGACAGCGCCGCCACCCACTTCGTGCTGCCGTCGTCAGTCACCTTCATCGGCACGCGTGCCATGGCCGGCATGACGGGGCTCGAGCAGCTCGACGTGCTCGGCGACGTGGCCCTGCTGGGCGACAGCGTGTGGGCCGGCGTCGACCAGCCCGCCGTGCGCCTCGACACCCGCCGCGACAACGACGTGAGCGACCTCTTCGCCGAGGCAGAGCAGTGGAAGGACTTCTACATCCTGCATGACTACCTGCTGGGCGACGCCAACAACGACACACGCATCAACGTGCGCGACATCACCACCACCGTCGACTACATCCTCGACCGCCAGCCGGCAGTGTTTGTCTTCCACGCCGCCGACGTGCAGACCGACCAGCTCATCAACGTGCGCGACGTGACGGGGATGACCGACATCATCCTCGACGAGGACTACAGCATCATCCGCGCCGTGCACGGCCATGGCGCCGCCAGCGGCATGCCCGCCACCAGCGACCGCCTCGTGCTTCCCGAGCTGAGCATGGGCGCCGGCGCAGCCACCGTGGAAGTGCTGCTCGAAAACGCCCGACCCTACAACGCGCTCCAGTTCGACGTGGTGCTGCCCGAGGGCTACCGCGTGACGCGCTGCAGCGCACTGGGCCGCCTGTCCAACCACCTGACCGCCATGCGCCAGCACGACGGCATGCAGCGCATCGTGGCCTACTCGGTCGACAATGCCGAAATCGCCCCGGGCACCGACGCTGTGGTCAGCCTGACCATCGAGCCTGACGGCGGAGCCACCACCGGCAGCTATATCGCCCTCAACAACATCATCTTTGCCGACCTGGAGAGCGACTATGCCGGCACCGACTATGTGACGACGTTCGACAGCGTGACCGGTGTGAACGACCTGGCAGCGCAGGCAGCCTGCAAGGTGGCAGGCGGCGTGGGCGTGATCACCATTGCCAGCACCGCCCAGGCCGACGCCCAGGTGGTGGCCATCAACGGCACGCAACGCCTGCACCACATCGCAGCCGGCACGACGAGCATCGCCGCCTCGCCGGGCGTGTATGTGGTGATTGTGGGCGGCAAGAGCCACAAGGTGGTGGTGAAGTGACCCCCTTGCAGCACCGCTGCACACCCACCGCCCGCCTCAACCCAATATGCCGCACAGCCGCACTTCGACCACGGGGTGCGGCTGTGCCGCCTCACCGGCCTTCAGCAGCACAGCCCCGCGCAGCAGCCTCCCCCCTCTCCAGCCCCCTTCGACTGCCTTTGCAACAATACTCGCCACCCAAAAACAATAACAAAGCATTTTTTACGTTAAATTATTGTGACCGTTCACGGCTTTTTTCGTAAATTTGCGTGCCTTTTTGGGCGCTTTGCGCTCTGCTTGGCTTGTGTTTTGAAAACAAACTATTTAGATATAATAGCAATGGGTAAAAAATTTGCCGAATACGCTAAATTCGACCTCTCTCAAGTTAATAAGGAGGTGCTGAAAGTGTGGGACGATGCCGACATCTTCCACAAAAGTATTGCCCAGCACGAGGGCGA
>CAMVDK010000030.1 GCA_947166165.1 uncultured Porphyromonadaceae bacterium | reverse complement strand
GATTGCTGCCGAGCTGCACCTGCTCCAGCTGTTGGCAGCCATAGAAGTCGTTGGCACCTATGGCCGTCACGTGGTCGCCTACAGTAAGCCGCTTCAGGTGTGCCTCATAGAAGGCGGTGTTTTTGCGGTAATCATGCGGGGTGGGGGTGATGTTGCGCCCCACGTAGGCATTATCGAGCGCTGTCATGTGGCTTGCCAGCGAGCTGCCGTAGAACCCGTCTCCCGAGCCGAAGAGCTTCAGCGGTCGGTCGGTGTCGGCGATGGTGAGCGACTGCACGCCCGTCATGCCTACAAACGCGCGCATGTGCAGGCTGTCGAGGCTCGCCGGCAGGGTGAGCGAGGTCACCCGCTTGCAGCCGTTGAAAGCGTAGTCGTAGATGTATCTCACACCCGCACCCAGATTCAGGGTGGTCATGGCCGAGTCGCCCGAGAAGGCCTCTGAACTGATGGTGGTCACACGGTCGGGGATGGTGATGGCACGCAGGCTGGTGTTGCCGTAGAACGCTTTTTCGCCTATGCTGGACAGATTGCTGCCGAGCTGCACCTGCTCCAGCTGTTGGCAGCCATAGAAGTCGTTGGCGCCTATGGCCGTCACATGGTCACCTACAGTAAGCCGCTTCAGGTGAGCCTCATAGAAGGCGGTGGTTTTGCGGTAATCATGCGGGGTGGGGGTGATGTTGCGCCCCATGTAGGCAGTCTCGAGCGCCGTCATGTGACTTGCCAGCGAGCTGCCGTAGAACCCGGCTCCCGAGCCGAAGAGTTGCAACGGCCGGTCGGAGTCAGCGATGGTGAACGACTGCACGCCCGTCATGCCTACAAACGCGCACATGTGCAGGCTGTCGAGGCTCGCCGGCAGGGTTAGCGAGGGAATCTGCTTGACTTTGTAGAAGGCGTAACTGCCGATCCACCGCACGCCCTCGCCCAGGCTCAGCGTCGTCATCAAGCTATCGCTGGCAAAAGCGTAGTCACCAATGCGGGCCACAGCCGACATCGTCACGCTCTCCAGTTTGAGACATTTTTCGAACGCATTGGCGCCAATCGATGCCACCCCGGCATCAAACGTGACGTTGGTGAGGTTTTTGAACTCCTTGAACATGTTGGGGCTCACCTCGGTCCCCTTGCCGCCCACGGTAAGGTTGACAAGGGTCTGCTGCAGCGTGCTGCCACTGGTGGTGCCGTAGGAGTTTCCGACAAAGGTTCGGCCCATGTGCAGGGTGTGTAACGGCAGATTGGCGATGATCATGCTTCCGCTGGAATAGGCACCATCGATGATGAGCGGCTCGGAGCTGTTCTCAAAGGTGAGTGTGCGGATGGCCGACGCGGCGGTCAAACCGCTGAAGATGTCGTAGGATATCGACTTCACCGAAGCGGGAATGGTGATGCTCGACACGGCAGTGGCGTTATACAGCGCCCTGGAGCCAAGAAACTCCAACTCGTTGTGGAGGTAGATGTTCTTGATGGTGTTCGCATCATTGCCAAGCAACTGTCCGGAGACACCCACCACATGGTAGGCCACACCATCGACGATGATATAGGTGGGCACAAGCACGAAGTCGCGCTCGCCCGACGCGTTGGATGGGTAGATGCTTTTCAGCGCGGCGATTTGCAGCAGCGGGCAATACTGGTAATGGTAATACGCGCCGGTTTCATTGGTAATGGTGGAGTTATCGTCGGCTAAATAATAGTCTTCGACAACCACCTCACCATAGAGCGGCCAGTTGGTCACATAGGCGTTCGCTGCCATAGCGAGCAGCAGGCCGACGGCTGTGAGTAAACATTTTTTTAGCATGATAAGATGGTTTTTAGGAATGAGAGTGGGCTTTGGCGCCCACTCTCTGTGTTAATGTTGTGTAATGCATTGCGAGTTGTCACTCGTCCTTCTTGGCGCGCAGGCAGCTCACAATCAGGTAAGTGATAATGGCTGCATACATCACCAGTCCGAGCACGTTCTGCGTGGTTTCGCTCAGGCTGGTCTCGTACTTGAATCCGAAGAACAGCAGCGCGGCGCTCACCACCCCCATCAGTGCGCCACCGGCAATGAAGCCGCTGGCCAGCAGGGTGCCGCGCTCGGTGCGCTCCTTGTTGACAGCCTCGTTCTTGCTGCGGCTGCCCACAAACCAGCTCACGATGCCGCCGATGAGCAGCGGGGCGTTGAGCTGCAGCGGGATGAACATGCCCAGCGAGAAGGGCAGGGCCGGCACATTGAGCCAGTTGAGCAGCAGGGCCAGGATGGCACCTACGATGTAGAGCATCCACGGTGTCTCGCCGCCCATCATCAGCGGGTCGATGACGGCCGCCATGGCGTTGGCCTGCGGAGCCACCAGGGCGTTGTCGCCCGTGAAGCCGTAGGTCTTGTTCAGGATAATCATCACGCCGCCCACAGTGGCCGCGCTCAGCAGGGTGCCCACACCCTTCCACACCTCCTGCTTGGCAGGGGTGGTGCCGAGCCAGTAGCCCACCTTGAGGTCGGTGACCATGCCTCCGGCCATCGACAGCGCGGTGCACACCACGCCGCCAATCACCATCGAGGCCATGATGCCACGGTAGCCGTCGAGGCCCACAGCCACAAAGATGCCACTGGCGATGATGAGTGTCATCAGCGTCATGCCGCTCACCGGGTTGCTGCCCACGATGGCAATGGCGTTGGCCGCCACGGTGGTGAACAGGAAGGCAATCACCACCACCACCAGGAAGGCCACGATGGCCTGCATCAGGTTGCCAATCACGCCGATGTAGAAGAACACGAAAGTCACCAGCAGTGCTGCCGCCAGGGCGAAGATGAGCGTGCGCATGGGGATGTCGCGCTGCGTGCGCTCCACCTTGCTCTGGTCCTCACCGCCGCCTCCGAAGGCCTTGCCGGCCAGACCGGCGGCACTGCGAATCACGCCCCACGACTTGATGATGCCCAGAATGCCGCTCATGGCGATGCCGCCGATACCGATGTAGCGGGCATAGTTCTTGAAGATGTCGTCGGCCGGCAGCGAGGCAATGTCGGCGGCGCCGTAGCTGCCCAGCAGGGGCACCACCAGCCACCAGATGAAGGCCGAACCGGCGAAGATGATGAACGTGTAGCGCAGGCCGATGATATAGCCCAGTCCGAGCACGGCGGCACCGGTGTTCACTTTGAAGAGCATCTTGGTGTTCTCGGTGAACGTCTGCAAAGCGGGGATGGCCGTGGTGCTGAGCACCTCTTTCCACCAGCCGAAAGTGCTCACGGCAAAGTCGTAGAGTCCGCCCACCAGGCCGGCGATGAGCAGCGGCTTGGCCTGGGCGCCGCCTTTCTGGCCGCTGATGAGCACCTGGGTGGTGGCCGTGGCCTCGGGGAAGGGGAACTCGCCATGCTTCTCGCTCACGAAATACTTGCGGAAGGGGATGAAGAACAGCAGGCCCAGCAGTCCGCCCAGCACCGAGCTGAGGAACACCTCCAGGAAATTGACCGTGATGTCGGGGTACTTGGCCTGCAGGATGTAGAGGGCAGGCAGGGTGAAGATGGAACCTGCCACCACCAGTCCGCTCGACGCGCCGATGGACTGGATGATCACGTTCTCGCCCAGCGAGTCCTTGCGCTTGGCCACGCCGGCAATGCCGGCGGCGATGATGGCGATGGGGATGGCCGCCTCGAATACCTGGCCCACCTTCAGGCCCAGATAGGCCGCGGCGGCACTGAAAATCACGGCCATGATCAAGCCCAGCGACACCGAGTAGGGTGTCACCTCGGGGTAGTTGCGGTCGGGCCGCATGACGGGAATATACTTCTCACCGTCTTTCAGCGGGCGGAACGCATTGTCGGGCAACGACATCTCCTCCTGCTGTTGAATCATTGTGCTTTCGTCTTGTTTCATGCTTTATGATGATTTTTCGTTGCTCATTTCTGCCGCACGATGGCGCGTGTGCACACACCGCCGTAGCGGATGTAGATGTGGCTGTCGAGCGTGTACTCCACCAGGAGCCGCTGCTCGTAGTCGTTGCTGTGGTCTTCCTTCACCCAGCGGTGGCTGATCTCGAGGTTGATGTTGTTGCGCTCGGCGTTGGTGACGCTGAAGCGGTAGTCCTCGTCGAACATCGTGATTTCGTAGGCACCGTAGGCCAGGTCGAGCGTCACGTTCCACGAGTCCTCGTCCATCTTCTGGCAGCGGTAGGTGGTGTCCCACGCCGGCAGGTTGCCGCGCTCGGCGGTGCTGCTCTTCGTCTGGTAGTGGAAGCCAATCACCTTGTCGTTCTCCTTGATGAACTCGGTCACCTTCACATAGGTGATGGGCGCTCCCACCTCGAGTCCGCATTTACCTGACTTGAAGTTGCGGATACGGTCAGTTTTGTTGATGGCGTATACGTTGCCAACGGCAACCTTCATCATATGGTTCATCGACATGTTCACTTGTTGGGCGTCGATACTTTCAAGTTCTTTAGACTTGCATAGCGAGATGCAGTAGTCTTCGCTCGGGCAGATGAGCATCTGTTCTTCATCCAGATAGATGTCGGTGCCGGCAAACATCGTCTTGCCGTGATTCACGTCCTTCATGGTGGACTGGGTGATTGGTGGCTCGTCGTCGCTGCCGCAGGCCGAGCTCAGCACAGCAAGCAATGCAAGCACGAAGATAGTTCTGATTTTCATTGTTTTATAGGTTTTACGGAATTTAGAACCGATAGCGCAGTCCCAGACTGGTGACGCCTTCGTTCCAGTCCTTGATGATGTGGAAACGCTGCTCGGTATAGAATGTGAAATTGGTGTTGATGCTGTATTCGAAGCCGAGGCCCACGTTGGCGCCGCAGCGGTTGGTGGTGGTGTTGAATTCGTGGTCCTTGAAACTCACAAACGAGAATCCGGCCAGCGGGTAGATGGTCGCCGCCGAGCTGGTGGGAATCATGTAGTGAAGGTTCAGGTTCACATTGTAGTCGCTAAGGTGCTTGTTCTCGAAGAAATAGATGAACTCCGGCTCCACACGCACGTTGCGCAGCACTTCGATCTCATAGTTCAAGCCCAGGCCAAACATCGAGTTCTTCGAGGCGTAGTTGAATTGCACGCCGAGCGACATGTCGCCCACCTTGGCGCTGGCCATCAACATTGTCAAGGCCAGCAAAGTGGCCATCATCAGTTTTCTCATAATCGTGATATTTAATGGAAATCCTTTCAAACTGCAAATTTACTCATTATTAAGTAAACGGCAATGCATCAGTCGCGTTTTTTCACAGTCCGGCCTCGGTCACCACCCAATCGCGGTCGGGGATGAGCTCGATGCTGCGTATGATGTCGACGTTCATCTGCTCGACGGGCGACAGGGTGATGCCGCTGTTGCCAGTGGGGCTGGGCGTGTACCACGGCTGCTGTCCGAAATATTGTTGCAGGTCGCTCGACGAGAACTGGTAGCCGTGACGAGCCCAGATCTCGTTGCGCATCAGCCGCAGGGCGCGGTTGTCGAAGCGCGAAGCCATGGTGGGCATCATCAGCACCTCGCTGGTGTAGGGGAAAACCCCGGCGTCCTTCCACGGCGACCCCGTGCGGCGCAACTTGGCCACAAGCTTCGCCTGCTGCGAGTCGTAGACCTCCATCTCTTCGTCGAACTGGCAACTATACACATTCAAGCCCGTGGTGCTCGGACGGATTACCAGATGCTCACCAGAGTGGGTCTTGATGACCTCGCTGGGCATTTCATAGATATCCACAATCGTGTAGGGCTGGGTGGCCGCCATGCCAGGCCGCTGCAGCTTGCCGTCGAGGGTGAACATCCATTGGCCGCCCTGCGCATCGACGTAGTTGCCGGCGTATGTCATCTGCAGGTCGCGGACCATCAGGTTGCGCAACGGCCCGTTGTATTCCTGGTAGACATAGGTGATGGTGCCATCGTTGTGGCGGGCAACAAGCAAGCGTACGCCACCCAACTCCTCGACCGTCACGTGGTCGCCATTGAGGGTCGTGCCGCCAAACGAGCAGTAGTCATCGCCATCCTCGGCAGGCAGCACCACATAGTCGCCGCTGGTGTCGGTCGTCGCCAGCCTGAATTGGTAGCCACCCTCGTGCAGCGTGCCGCCCATCAGCGTCACAAAGCCATGCTTCATCTCGCCGGCTTTCAGCATCACCACGCCATCGGTCCAGCAACTTCCTTGTTCCACAACTGCTGTCAGGGCACACATTGGCACCATGCACAGCAAAGCAAATAATGTTCTTTTCATCGTTTCGGAAATTTTCACAGGCAAAATTACGTATTTTTTTAAAGATGACCACATCATCGGTAAAGAAAAAGATGGAATTGCTGCGGGCAAGGTCATTTCCATACCCCTATCGGCCGCTTCGACGAGCCGTCGGTGGCTTGCCTGTATGGCACAAAACAAGCCGGCCTTCAATATCCGCTGAAATTGAAGGCCAACCTTGACTGTCGGGGTAAAAGGATTCGAACCTTCGACCCCCTGGTCCCAAACCAGGTGCGCTAACCGGACTGCGCTACACCCCGATGGCTCCTACTGCCGCTGAGCGGCAAAAAAGCGGTGCAAAGGTACTAACTTTTTTCTTAACAACAACGCACAAAACGAAAATAATTGCCGCAACCGCTCATTTTTGCTCAAAAGGCCGACCATTGCGCGCTGGCCATGCACTCACAATCAGCCTCACATCGCTCCCCTTGCGCATTGATAAGACACAAGAACAAAAGCCCCTGGCCCGTGTGGACATAAGAACATAAGTTTATATGTGTTTAGGCTTATGTTCTTATGGTGGGTTCTACATTACTTTTTTGCAATTTATAGAACCCACCTTATGTCCTGGCTTTTTCCCCTTACAGCCTGAAAGCTCAGTCAGCTTCGATGTAGAGGATGTTGCCCTCGCTGTGGGCGGTCTGCTCGGGAGCCTGCTGGCACTGGATGGTGGCCACACCGCTGCTGAAGCGGCCTGGCAGGGTGGCGAACACCTCGTAGGTGATCACATGGGTGCCTTTGCTCAGGCTGCTGAAGAAGATGTTGGTGCCGGCGTCGCGCGTCTCGCGGTAGTAGCCCACTCCGTCGTTATAGCGGTAGCCGCTGGTGCGGTCGACGGGTTCGAAGCACGAGGCCCGCTCGTCGACGAGCGTCAGGTAGTCCATGTCGCGGTCGCAGGTGATGGTTAGGCGCACCTGCACCTTGTCGCCCACACGCAGGGCTCCCTGAGTGGGCTTGCCGCTGGGCGTGAGCACGTAGAAGTCCTTGTGGATGGCGATGTCGTGCGTGCTGGCAGGCTGCACCTCGTTCATGGGTTGGCTGTACTGCCAGTAGACGGCCCCCCACGCCGGGTTGCTGCCACTGTGCTCGATGGTGAGCTGGCTGCCGCCGTGGGCCTCGACGCTCTTGCGGCAGTAGCCCATGTAGGCATCGAAGCGGTCCATCGCCACACGTTGCCCGTCGATGGTGATTGCCGGGGCCTGGGCGCGGTCGAGCCACTGGCTGCCGGTGGAGAGCAGGGCGTAGGTGGCGTCGGCAGCCAGGCTTCCGCCGCCCCAGTCGGTGGTCTGCTTGCTCAGCAGCATCCACTTGCGCACCTGGTCGAGTTCTTCGGCCTTGGGGTCGACAGCGTGCAGGGCCTGCAACACCAAGCTGGTGGCGCCCACCTGCGAGGGGGAGTACCAGCTGCTGCCCCGATAGTTGTCCCAGTACATGCCGCGTGCCTGGTCGGTGAGGGCGAACTCGCGGATGGACTGCACGATGGGCAGCGCCTGCTTGTGCATGCCGCCATGCTCGAGCGCGAGCGCATAGAACGCCTTTTCGCTGAGCGACAGATGCTGCTTGCCCCACTGCTTGCCCATGGTCTTGAGCGTCTTGTTGAGCAGTTTCTTGCCGGCTTTGCTCTGGGGCACATCGGTGAAGAGCGTGCGCACATAGGCGTAGTCGGCAAACACGGCCTTCTTGTATTCCTTCTTCTTCGAGACCTCCACATAGGCGTTGTCGTAGTACGCCAATGCCCGCTCCACCATCTGGTTGAGCGTGGGGTCGTGCGGCAGGTAGCCCAGTGCACGGATTTCGCCTATCAGCTCAAGCACCTCGCCAGTGGTCCAGCGCGACGACTCACAGCCGCTGTAGCGATACCAGGTGAAACCACCGTCGGGCATCTGCAGTTTGGCCAGAGCCTGCACCAGCCGGTCGTGCTCGGCACGGGCGGTGGTGGAATCGAGATATTCGGCCAGTTGCTGCATCTGCAGGGTCTGCCGCTCGCTGGCGCGCAGCCACGGCGAGGCCACCAGATTGCCGATTTTCAGGTCGCTGTTGCGGCTCAAGGCCGACACGAGCATCGAGTCCTGGCAGTTCTCGCGCCAGTAGTTCACCGCCTCGCGGATGATGGGCTGCGCCTGGGCCACGCCCTGCGCCACATCGACGGCGTAGAGCGTGTGGGCGATGCTCGTGGCCACGTCGCTGTTGCTCGAGGCCACACTGGGCAGGGCCGTGACGGTGTACCACACCGGGTTGTCGCAGTACTCGAGGGTGTAGCGCGCCGGCTGCGCGGTGTGGGGCAGCATGGCGCTGAAGGTGCCTTGGTGGGCGTTGATGAACACCGGCAGCGACTCCACGATGGGCGAAACGGCCGTGAGCACGGGAATCATGGTCTGCTCGCCGTCGCTGAAGTCGGCGTTGGCGGCACGCACGCGGAAGCCGAGATAGGGAATCGTGTCGGGCACTGTCCAGTCGATGGTCAGCGCCTGCGTGGCTTGGCCGGTGAGCGAGGGGTTGAACGTCTGCCGGGCGTAGACCGCCGAGGTGCGCGGGTCGAACAATTCGACAATGGCATCGCACTGCTGCACGTCCTGGGTGGCATTTTGCAATGTGGCGGCGAGCGTCACCTGGTCGCCCTGGCGCACAAAGCGCGGCAGCGAGGGCTTGACCATGATGGGCTTCTGCGTGAGCACGTTCTGCACCCACTTGTCGGTGCTCAACTCGCTGGTGAAGGCCAGGGCCTGCACAAGCCAGGTGGTGTTGAAGTCGGGCGCGTTGAACTCCAGCGTGATGTTGCCTTGCTCATCGCTCACGAGCATCGGCTCCCACAGGGCGGTCTTCACGTCGGCCATGCGCAGCTGCACCTGGTCGAGGCGCGCCATGTCGACATCGGGTTGAGCCGCTTCTTCGCTCTCCAAGTCCGCACTACTTTCCTCCACTCTTATACCCTTCGCCCTCATCGGTGCGCCTGCCGTCGCCATCAAGCGGTCGAGGTGGCGGAGCTGGATGGCGCAGCCTTCCCACATCGTTGCGCTGTAGTTCAAGAACTCTGGCACCGTGCAATCGCTCTTCGAATCCAGATTGCCGGCTCGCCACCAGGTGCCTACCTTGTGCGACGAGTTGAAGCGCATGCGCCACGTCTGCATGGCGGTGCAGCTCACGAAGCCCGGCGCGAAGCTCCAGCTGTTGTTCTGCAGGTCGTGGATGGCTCGGTCAATCATCTCGAGCATCATCGCGCCCTGCTGCGGCTTGCCGCCGTTGCCGAGCAGCTGCAGCTGCCATCGCTCGGGCTTGCCAGGCGTGAGGCGGTCGCGGAAGGCCGTGGCTTTCACCTTGAGCGGACGGGCGTTGACGGGCGACGTCATGCGCACCTGCTCGGTGAAGAACTGCGACTGATACATGCTGGTGAAGTGCACATTGAGTTCCTCGTGCGGCACGTCGGGCACCTTGAAGGTGAACTCGGTGATGCCGCGCTTCATGTCGAGCCAGCCTTGAGCGAGCACTTTCTCGCGCCCATAGGCCACATAGTAGACGTGCGACTGGTCGACATTCGCACCAATGGTGACGTGGGCCACGTTGCGCTCGTCGATGTAGTAGCCATCGCCGGCCACCCACAGGGGCCGCTCGGTGATGCATGGCGGCTGACTGTCGGTGAGACGGTAGATGCCAATGGTCATATTCTTTTTGTCGTAGTATCGCTCGCCGCCGGGTATGGCAACGTGCAGCGTATAGGTGCCCGAAGGCAGACTGGAAAGGTCGATCACCGGGTCGGCCAGCAGGAGTGTGCCCGAAGCCACGGTGTCGGTGTTGTAGCTACGGCACACCGCCCAGTCCAGGCGCTCGGGAATCAACGCACTGTCGGAGCAGTTCACCGTGACCGGCACGCGCACGGGCTTGGCGAGGTTGAAATCGGCATACGACGTCAGCACGAGTTCGCGCTTGCTGCCGATGCGGAAGGTGGCGTCGGCCTGCTGGCTCTCGCCGCCGGCGTTGGTCACCTGAGCGTGGGTGTCGTAGATGTAATGGCAATAGCTGTGGCGCTGGTTCTCGTAGAAGCGCTCCGGGGCGAAAGTCACCGTGAAGCGGCCGTCGGCATCGGTGAGCACGGTGGTGTCGGCCACCTGGGTGTTGTGCAGGCGCATCGGACGCATGCCGTACATCGGACGGTGGCACCTCAGCCAGTCCCACTCACGCTCGCGCAACGACAACTGCACCTGGGCGTTGGCCACGGGCAGGTCGGTGTAGGTGCGCGCCGTTCCGGTCACCACAATGGGCTCGCCGGGCTGATAGGTCATGTCGGAGGCGGCAAAGTCGACGTGGAACGTGGGCGTCTTGTACTCGCTCACTTGCACATGTTGATAGGCAATCGTCGACGCATTCATGCGGTCGAGTTTCGGCATCAACTTCAGCTCGTAGTTGCCCAGCAGGCGGTCGGCCGGCACGGTGAACGAGCCTTCCACACGGCCGTAGCGGTCGGTGGTGAGGGTCCGGGTGTCGATGTTCTTGCCGTTGGCATCGCTAAAGGTCACCTCGACCTCCACATCGGGCATCACGCTGCGCGAGCCCACCGACGTGCGGTAGACGATGCCGGCGAAATGCAGCGTCTCGCCCGGGCGGTAGATGGCCAGGTCGGTGAACAGGCGGCTGCCATACGAGGCCGACTCGCGGTTGTCCACGCGGCGGAAGTCGACCGAAGGGCCGTAGATGTCGCCACCCTTCGACACGGTGTACTCCATTGTGGCGTAGCCTTTGTTAGTCGGCACCGCCACCGTGCCGTCGCGGCCCGTGGTGCCGCTCCACTCCTTGCTCGTCACGGTGGCACCGGCCACCGGGGCGCCAGTGACCACGTCCACCACAACGATGCGGTTGTCGCCGCCGTTGTCGCCCACGGCAAACGAGGCCAGGTCGTAGACCGGCATCACATCGTTCTTGCCCACCTCGACCAGCGTGCAAGTCTCGCCCTTGGCGTTGGTGTAGCGTGGCACCACCACATATTTGCCATAGGCCAATGGCGGCATTTTCACGCTGAAAGCGGTGTCGAAAGGCACAGTGCCCGGGGCGCTCACAGCCTGGGTGGCCACACGGGTCATCTCGGCCACCTTGTAGCGGTCGCCTTTCCAGTTGGGCGAGCACATGTCGTCGGTCAGGCGGTAGATGTCGATGTCGAACTGCTTCACATTGCGCACGTTCACAGACAGCGGCAGCGGTTCACGCGAATTCCACTGGCCCCGGTTCGACACATTCACACTCGTGCGCTCGATGTTGGCGATGTTGTTGCGCACGTCGGGGGTGTAGACCGACTTCGGATAGCGCGAGGCAAAGTCGCAAAGCATTTTGTAGTCGCTGTCGTCCGACATGTCTTCAAGTAGCAAGCCATTGATTTCGGCATCGGGATGCTCGGCGATGATTTCCAGCGCACGGCTGCGATAGGAGCTCGACGAATAGCTGTTGCCGCTCATCAGCGTTTTTTGCGTCCACACGTTGGCAACCATGTTGCCGCTTGTCGACCCCAGCCATCGTTGCTGCAACTGCTCGTCCAAGTCGCTGCTGGCCAAGCTCAGACTCTCCTTGATGAGGAATTGGTAGAGCGTGGGCACATAGCTGGCGCCGAGTTTGTCGCACTTGATGATGCGCGGAAAGTCGGTCACCGGCCGGCTGCACAGCACGGCCGAGTCGGCCAGCGAAGCCAGCACCAGCTCGTCGATGCGCTGCTTCAGCTGGTCGCGCGTCCACTGCGCATAGGGGTCGCGGCGAGTGGCCTCGGGGTGAGGGTCGTAGAAGTCCACATCGTCGCCATAGCGGTCGAATGGTATGAAGCTGTCCATATAGGAGCTCATCACCACCGCCTCGAAGTGGCGCAGCAGCGCTTTGATGTCGGGCTTCGACTCGCTGGCCGCCGTGCGCTCGATGCGGTCGATGATGGTCGACATCTTCTCGCGCGAGAGGTGGCTGTCGGCAATCGACGCGCGCACGATGGCGTCGACCACCATCTGGCCGTCGCCACTGGCAAGCGCCTTCTTCAGGTCGGCCTCAGCCTCCGCTGTCACTCGTTTTGGATAGTTGAAGTCGGGCTCCTGGCCACGGCTCCAGCCGCTCAACGCCGTGATGAGCACCAGTAAGAGTAAGGCAATCCGTTTCATAGTTGTAGCAAAACAATGGTTTACGCCCACAAAGGTAGTGCAAACTTGTCGAAGTTGCAAAATGTGGGTCGACATTTATCCAAAATTTTGCTTCGTTATGCGACGGGCGAAAGGAGCAACCGTTTAGACTAAGCGAGATTCATGGAATTTCCGACTTATCCTATGCCGTTTTTCACCAGGTCGTAGCGCTGGAGGGCGTTGGCGTCTTCGCGGCTGCTCTGCTGCCAGGCGCGGTAGCGGCGGCGACTGACGAAGCGCTCCACGCAATAGGCCAGCACATACATCACTCCGCACTGCAACCAGAGCATCTTGAGCGGATGCGCAATCTGCGCCAGGGTGGCCCCGGTGCTCTGCATCAGCACGTAGCCGTTGCACATCCACGTGCTGGGCACGCAGTCACCTATAGTGTACCAGAACCGGCTCATCTCGAACCTCGGCCAGGAGACGCCGGTGAGGAACACGAAGATGACCGATGTGAAGGCGAAGAGCAGGAAGACGCTCTCGCGCTCGTTGACGAAGGCCTGCAGCGTCTGGCCCATGAACGACACGGCGATGATGAAGGGCACGGCGAGCGCCAGCGTGTGCAAGAGGTGGGCGTTTTGGGGGAAGTCGAACATCATGGGCGTGAAGTAGAGCACGTAGATCACCGGCAGCACATACACCACCTGGTGGCACATCATCTTGCCGAACAGGGTGGCACTCACGCAGGCGCGCTCCTCCATGGGGTCGTAGCCCCGGTTGCGCCGGCGGCGCTCGATGCTGCCGCCGTGCAGCATGCCTATGCCCAGCAGCATGCTCTGCTGGAGGACCAGGGGCAGCACGAACAGCAGAATCGCCGAGGCGATGCCCATGCCGGTGTTGCCAATGGGCACCTGCCGGCTCTCGACCACCGTGGCCGGGGCGCCGCCCAAAACGGGCTCCACGGCGTGGTGCATGGTCTCGGCCCCCATGGCCTGGGTGACGTTGGTCACGGCCATGAGCATGTTCTTGTAGCGGAGCATCACGCTCATGTCGCAGTACACCGACACGTGGCCCTGCCGCTGGCTGCCCACGGCCTGCGACAGGTCGCGGGGCAGGTAGACGATGGCATAGCACTTCTTGCGGTGCATCAGCTCGCGCGCCTCCTGCATGTTGGCAGCGATGCTCACCACGCTCACCTCGGGCGTGGCGTCGAGGCGGCGCGTCAGCTGGCGCGAGAGTTGCGTGCGGCAGTCGTCGACCACCACAATGGGTTCGTCGCGCTCGACCTCGGTGTTGTAGATGAGTGAATACAGCACGGGATAGACGGCACACACGGCGAAGAAGAAAATCACCACGCCCTCGTCGCGCAGCACGAGCCGAAACTCGCGCCACCACACCCGGTAGACTTCAAGCAACCATTGCTTCATGTTCGTACTGATTAATGATTGACATTCGAGGTTTCAAGGCACATAGACGGGATTCATGCACTCATGCTTGAGGCGCCAACTGAGCAGCAGGGGCACCACCACATAGCCCAGCAGCACAGCATAGTAGACCCGCGAGTAGTAGAGGTCGATGCCGTTGAGCGCCTGGTCGACCGAGAGCAGGAAATAGTACTTGATGGGCATCACGTAGCCGATGGCCTGCACCCAGGGATACATGGCCTCCTCGGGGAGCGAGAAGGCGCAGAACGAAAACGAGAGCATGCCCATGAGCGTGCACAGCGTGGAGCCGAAGCGGAAGTTGGGCGTGAAACAGAACATGAGCACGGCGAAGCCCTGGTTGGCCATCACCAGCAGAGGCATGGCCAGCAACATGTGCCACGGGTTGCAGTTCAGCGGCACATCGTAGACGCGATACATCATCCACTGCATCAGCCAGCCCACCGCTGTGAGCAACACGGTGTGGGGGATGAGTTTGCCGGCCAGGGCGAGCACCATGTTGTCGCCAGCGGCGGCGAGCCACTGGCGGCACAGGCCGCTCTTGAGTTCGCTGCCCAGCGTGAAGGCCGTGATCAGGAGCACAATGAGCGCGAACAGGCACGGCACGAACGACGTGCTCAGATAGTAGTTGTAGTTGAGCCACGGGTTGGCTGGCGTGTGCACATGGGTGGCGTAGGGCTGCAGCTTGGCGGCGATGGCCTGGTCGCGCAGGCCCACGGTGCGCAGCATGGTGCGCACCACGCCCGCGTTGGAGAGCAGCGAGATGGTCTTGAAGCCCTTGTACTGCATCGAGGCCGGCGCATAGTAGGCATAACTCACATAATAGCTCACCACTGGCTGATGCCCCCCCAGCGCGCGCTCCTCCAGCCCATCGGGGATGTAGTAGAAGCCATAGATGTCGCCGCTCTGCACAAGCAGTTTGGCCTCGTTGAAGTCCTTGCAGTGGTGCGTGATGCTCACCTGCTGGAAGCCGTCGAGCGTGCGCAGCAGGGAGCGCGACAGGTTGCTGTCGTCGCGGTCGACCACGGCCACCGGCACGCGGTGGATGCCGCCCTCGTCCATCAGGTCCATCAACACCCATGCGCCAAACAACGGCACAATGACCATCATCAGGAAATACATCGGCCTCCGCACCAGTTGCACGGTGCCGCGCTTGAACGATTCGGCTATGTAGCGACCTATCATTTCTCCAGAAGCACGCTCATTCCGGGCCGGAAGTTCTCGAGCCGCTCGGCAGGACGGGCCTTGACCTCGAAGGTCTTGCTGTCGTACTGCCCGTAGCTCTTTGACGCCTGCCAGGTGGCATAGCTGCCCATGTCGTGGACGTAGTAAATCTTCATTTTCACCTTTTTGTTGCCCAGGGCGGGGATGCACACGTCGATGTCCTTGCCCATGGGCAGGTCGGCGAGCATCTCTTCGCGCACACTGAACGACACCCACATGTCGTCGAGTTTCGAAATCGACATGATGGGCGTGCCCATGGCCACGAGTTCGCCTTCCTGAGGATAAATCTCGCTCACCTCGCCGTCGCAGGGAGCCACCAGATACTGGTCCTCGAGGAGCGACTGCACCTCCATCACGCCGCCGCGCGCCGCATTGGTCATGCTTCGGCTGGCAGCTTTGTCCTCCTGCTGCGCGCCGTTGACGGCCAGGTCGTATTGCGACTTGGCGGCGGCCACCTGGGCGGTGGCGGCATCGTAGGCGGCCTTGGCTTCGTCGCGCTTCTGCTCGGTGACCACGCCTTGCTCAAAGAGGTTCTGCATGCGCTGGTAGGTCTTGCGCGTGATGGTCTCGGCCGCGATGGCCTGCTGCCACAGGTTGTAGGCGCCCTTCTTCACCTCCTCGCGAGCGCCGCGGTCCACCTTCTCGGTCTGCGACTGGGCGGCGTTCTGCATCGACTGTGCCTGATAGAGCTTGGCGTCGACCGTCGACGAGTAGATTTTGGCCAGCGTGTCGCCCTTGTGCACCTGCTGGCCGGCCTCTACATAGATGTGCTCCACACGCCCGGGCAGCTTGCCACTCACGCGCACGGCGTCGCAGTCGGCCTGGCCTTGCGTGACGTCGGCATGAGCCGGACGAATGAGCAGGATGCCCACAATGGCTATGCCGGCAATCACGATGGCAAACACAGCCAGCGCGGCCAGCAGCGCTTTGTCTTTCTTGCGGACCACTGTCCGCTGTTCATAATTCTCCATATATCTTGTCGGTTTTCTTTTTTTCGTTATCTACCTTTCAATTCATAAGCAGTGTGCCGGTCACCTTGCGCAAGTAGTTGTCGCACAGGCGGATGTCGATTTCGGCATCGATGTTCTCGCTGTTGGCCTTGAGCCAGGCCGTCTGTGCGGTGAGCACGTCGTCGGTGGTCGAGAGGCCCTCCTTGAAGGCCAGCTGCGCGATGCGCAGGTTCTCGTTGGCCTTGGCCAGATTGGAGCGTGTCATGTCGTAGGTTTTCAGTGCTTCCTGATAGCGGAACTGCGCCTGGCTCACCTGCAACTGGATTTTGTCCTTCACATCGTCGAGTTCGAGCTGCTTGACCAGAGCCTCGGCCTGCGCGGCGCGGTATTTGGAGGTGAGTCCACCCCAGTGCCACAGGGGCACTTTGACCATAGCGCCTATAGACAGCATGCCGCCGAAGCGGTTCTTGAAGCCGTTGTAGGTGTTGGGGTTGGTGAGGTGGGCGGCGGCCACGGCAGCCACTGTGGGCCGCATCTCGCTCAGAGCCACTTTGGCCTTCTCGTCGTAGATTTTCGTGGCCAGCTCGAGCGAGTGCACGTCGTTGCGACGGCTCATCACCTGATTGATGTCGACCTGCACATCGCGCGGTGCGATGGGAGCCAGGTCGTTCACCTCGTCGGCCAGGGTGAACGTCCGGTCGACGGGCAGGCCGCACACCTGCGAGAGCAGCATGCGCGAGAGCACCAGACCGTTGTTCACCTTCGTCAGGTCGATGTTGGCCTCATTGAGCTTCACATCCACGGTGAGCTTTGCCGCATGGGTGGCCACTCCCTCGTCGACCATGGCCTGCACATCCTTGTCGAGCGACTCAACAAGCTTCACATAGCTCTGTGCAAGCTCCTGCTTGGCCTTCAGCGACACCACCTGCCAGTAGGCCGCGTCTACGTTGCAAATCACTTCCTCCACGGCACTGTTGCGCATCGAGATGGCCAGTTGCTCGGCATAACGCGTGAGCTCGTTCATCGCTTTGATTTTACCTCCCATGTAGATGGGTTGGGTGATGGTGAGCGCACCGGCAAACACGTTGTGCACATTGTAGGTGAGCGCGCTCTTGGGCAGCAGCGCCACCGTCGACGGTATGGGCTGGCCGTCGACCACAAGCGGCTCGCCAGTCATCGGATTCACCACCAGATTGAAGTCGTAGCCTTGCTTCTCGAGATTGAACGACTTGGTGGGCAGCAGCTGGTCTTTGTCGACCAGCGAAAGCTGGCGGGAGTTGTAGAGGTACATCGCCTCGAGGTCGACCGACGGCTTGTAGGCTGCGGCGGCCTCGCGGCGCTGCCAACCGGCCGCCTCAATCTTCACGTCGTGCTGACGCAGCACCTTGTTGCCACGCAGCGCCATCGCACGGCAAGAGTCGAGCGTAACCGCATCACTCTGCGCTACAGCACATAACGACGGGAGCAGCAACAACACCACAATGAGTTTACGAATAATCATATCCATTGATGTCATCTTATCCTTTTAACTTGCAAAATTACACAGTTTTTATCTCACGACAAACTCAATTCGCACATTCGACCCACAAATATAGACAAACAGAACACCCAAGCCACACGACAGGATGATTCACTTCGAGCGAACACTCGGTCAATTCTTTGGTCCAATCAAACCAAGGCCGC
>CAMVDK010000029.1 GCA_947166165.1 uncultured Porphyromonadaceae bacterium | reverse complement strand
ACAGAAAGTAAATCCAATCAGCAATCGTTTAGGTATCATCCGTGGCTGGGACTCCAACTGGTACGGCGGTAAGAATTACGGCGACACTCTGCTCGAGGACAGCAAAATCCGCAAGTATCTCAACGTGCGTCTGGCCAAGGCCAGTGTGTCGCGCATTGTCATCGAGCGCACCCTCAAGCTGGTCACCATCACCATCTGCACCGCTCGTCCGGGCATCATCATCGGCAAGGGCGGGCAGGACGTCGACAAGCTCAAGGAAGAGCTCAAGAAGCTCACCTCGAAGGACGTGCAGATCAACATCTACGAGGTCAAGCGCCCCGAGCTCGACGCCCAGATCGTGGCCGCCAACATCGCCCGTCAGATCGAGGGCAAGGTGGCCTACCGCCGCGCCGCCAAGATGGCCATCCAGTCCACCATGCGCTCCGGCGCCGAGGGTATCAAGATCCAGGTCAACGGTCGCCTCAACGGCGCCGAGATGGCCCGCTCCGAGATGTTCAAGGAAGGCCGCACCCCGCTGCACACGCTGCGCGCCGACATCGACTACGCCCTCGTGCCCGCCCTGACAAAGGTCGGCCTGATCGGCGTCAAGGTCTGGATCTGCCGCGGCGAGGTCTACGGCAAGAAGGACCTGGCCCCCAACTTCACCAGCAGCAACGCCGGCGGCGGACGCGGTGAGCGCCCGGGCCGCGGCGAGCGCCGTGGAGGTTTCCGCAACAAGAGGAACAACAACAATCGTTGAACACACTAAGAATTTCACAGAACAATGTTACAACCCAAGAGATTAAGATACAGAAGGCCCTCCGACGGTCATCCCCGGCAGTACAGCAAGCGCGGCAACCAGCTCGCGTTCGGCTCGTTCGGCATCAAGACGCTGGAGTCGAAGTGGATCACCGCCCGCCAGATCGAGGCTGCCCGTGTGGCCGTGACGCGCTACATGCAGCGTGAGGGACAGGTGTGGCTGCGCATTTTCCCCGACAAGCCCTACACCCGCAAGCCCGCCGACGTGCGTATGGGTAAAGGTAAGGGCGATGTGGCCGGCTATGTGGCCCCCGTGCACCCCGGACGCATCCTGCTCGAGGTGGACGGCGTGAGCTTCGAGATCGCCAAGGAGGCCCTCCGCCTGGCCGCCCAGAAGCTGCCCGTGACCACCAAGTTCGTCGTTCGCCGTGACTACGACCCCAGCCAGAATGTGTAATCACGTAATGAGGAGACAATTATGAAGAAAGAGAATATCAAAGAGCTGAACGACAAGGAGTTGCTCGACCGCCTCGCTGCCGCCGAGAGTGAGTATCAGCAGGAAAAGATGCAGCATGCCATCTCCCCGCTCGACAATCCGGCAAAGATCACAGCCGACCGCAAGCTCATCGCACGCATCAAGACTGAGATCCGTGCCCGTGAATTGAACATTAAATAATCCCAACCGACTATGGAAAAAAGAAATTTGAGAAAGGAGAGAATTGGGGTTGTTTCCAGCAACAAGGGCGACAAGACCATCACCGTGACCGTGAAGTGGAAGGAGAAGCACCCCATCTACGGCAAGTTCGTCAACAAGACGAAGAAGTACCACGCCCACGACGAGAACAACGAGTGCACCATCGGCGACACCGTGCGCTTGATGGAGACCCGCCCGCTGAGCAAGACCAAGAGATGGAGACTAGTAGAAATCATCGAAAAAGCGAAGTAATTAGTAGTTATGATACAGACTGAATCAAGATTGAACGTCGCCGACAACAGCGGTGCCCGCGAGGTGCTGTGCATCCGTGTGCTCGGTGGCACCGGTCGTCGCTACGCTTCGGTGGGCGACATCATCGTGGTCACCGTCAAGAACGCTGTCCCGGCTTCGGACGTGAAAAAGGGCACCGTCTCGCGCGCTGTGGTCGTCCGCACCAAGAAGGAGATCCGCCGTGCCGACGGCTCATACATCCGTTTCGACGACAACGCATGCGTGCTGCTCAACAACGCCGGCGAGTTGCGCGGAACCCGCATCTTCGGCCCCGTGGCACGCGAGCTGCGCGCCACCAACATGAAGATCGTTTCGCTCGCACCCGAGGTGCTTTAATCATCAAACCAACCATTTTCATTCAACAAAACAGTAATGGCTAAGTTACACATCAAGAAAGACGACACCGTGTGCGTGCTCGCCGGCGACGACAAGGGTAAAACTGGTCGTGTGCTGAGCGTCGACACCAAGAAGGGCCGTGCCATCGTCGAGGGCATCAACATGGTCAAGAAAAGCACCAAGCCCAGCGCGCAGAACCCCCAGGGCGGCATCGTGGAGAAGGAAGCCCCCATCCACATGAGCAACCTCAACGTGCTCGACCCCAAGACCAAGAAGCCCACCCGGGTAGGCTACAAGCGCGACGAGAACGGAAAGAAAGTACGTATTTCTAAAAAGTCAGGAGAGGAGATCAAGTAATGACAACGCTCAAGAAACAATACGACGAGGTGATTGCTCCGGCATTGATGAAGCAATTCAACTACACCAGCCCGATGCAGATTCCCCGCCTCACCAAAATCGTCCTCAACGAAGGACTGGGTGACGCCACCCAAGACAAGAAAATCATCGAGACCGCTATCAACGAGCTCACCGCCATCACCGGCCAGAAGGCCGTGCAGACCCTCTCGAAGAAGGACATCTCCAACTTCAAGGTCCGCAAGAAGATGCCCATCGGCGCCCGCGTCACCCTGCGCCGCGACCGCATGTACGAGTTCATGGAGCGCTTCATCCGTATCGCCCTGCCCCGCATCCGCGACTTCAAGGGCATCAACGGCAAGCTCGACGGACGCGGCAACTACACCGTGGGCGTGTCGGAGCAGATCATCTTCCCCGAAATCAACATCGACAGCGTGACCAAGATGACCGGCATGAACATCACCTTCGTCACCACCGCCCGCACCGACGAGGAAGGCTACGCACTGCTCAAGGAGTTCGGACTCCCGTTTAACAACAAATAAAGTATCCCACATTTCCAATCACTATGGCAAAAGAATCGATGAAGGCCCGCCAGGCCAAGAGATTGAAACTCGTTGCTAAGTACGCCGCCAAGCGCGCCGAGCTCAAGAAGGCCGGCGACTACGAGGCCCTCCAGGCCCTGCCCAAGAACGCCTCGCCCGTGCGTCTGCACAACCGCTGCAAAATCTCTGGACGTCCCAAGGGTTACATGCGTCAGTTCGGCATCTCGCGTATCGACTTCCGTGAAATGGCCTCCAACGGCCTCATTCCCGGCGTGAAGAAAGCCAGCTGGTGAAGCATGGGCAACGCGCAGAACACAACGAATCATCAACTCGCTATTTTTTATTTTTCAACAAGTTATTAAATATTGTTCGGGTGGCGCACCGTGTCGCGCCCACTCCGGATCAATTTAAAACAAATCAGAACAATGACTGATCCTATTGCAGATTATCTGACCAGACTGAGGAATGCGATCAGGGCACAGCACCGTGTCGTTGAAATCCCTTCTTCGAAGATCAAGAAAGAGATCACCAAGATTCTCTTCGACCAGGGCTACATTCTCAACTACAAGTTCATCGAGAATGACACGCCCTCCGGCGCGATCAAAATCGCGCTCAAGTACGACCCCGTCGACAAGGTGAACGCCATCAAGTGCCTCACCCGCGTGTCGCGTCCGGGTCTCCGTCAGTACACGGGCTACAAGGACATGCCTCGCGTGCTCAACGGACTGGGTATTGCTATCATCTCCACCAGCAAGGGCATCATGACCAACAAGCAGGCCAAGGCCGAGAAGATTGGTGGCGAAGTTTTGTGTTACGTTTATTAATAAAGGAGGGTACATACTATGTCAAGAATCGGTAAATTACCAATCGTGGTGCCCGCTGGCGTAACCATCGATATGAAAGACAACGTCCTGACCGTCAAGGGTCCCAAGGGCGAACTCAAGCAGGCAGTGAATCCTAACATCAAGGTCGAGCTCGAAGACGGACACATCACCGTGAGCCGTCCCAACGACGAGCGCGAGTCGCGTGCCCAGCACGGACTCTACCGCGCCTTGATCAACAACATGGTCGTCGGCGTGAGCGAGGGCTTCAAGAAGGAGCTCGAAATCGTCGGCGTCGGTTACAAGGCCGAGAGCAAGGGCCAGAACCTCGAACTCACGCTGGGCTACTCCCACATGATCATCATGCAGATGCCCCCCGAGGTGAAGGTCGAAGCCAAGACCGAGCGCAACAAGAACCCGCTCATCACCCTCGAGTCGTGCGACAAGCAGCTCCTGGGCCAGATCTGCGCCAAGATACGCTCCTTCCGCAAGCCCGAACCCTACAAGGGCAAGGGTGTTAAGTTTGTCGGCGAGGTCATTCGCCGCAAGTCTGGTAAAACGGCTGCTGCCAAATAAATAAGAAAACATCATGATATCGAAAACTGAAAGACGAAATAAAATCAAGGCCCGCATCCGCGGTCGCATCAGCGGCACTGCCCAGCGCCCGCGCCTGTGCGTGTTCAGAAGTAACAAGCAGATTTACGCCCAGCTCATCGACGACCAGGCCGGCCACACCCTCGTTTCGGCTTCGTCGAAGGGTATCGAGAAGGGCACCAAGTGCGAGATCGCCGCTCAGGTGGGCGAGATCGTGGCCAAGAAGGCCCTCGAGGCTGGTGTCGACACCGTCGTGTTCGACCGCAACGGTTTCCTGTTCCATGGTAGAATCAAATCATTAGCCGACGGCGCTCGCAAAGGCGGACTTAAATTTTAAACGACATGATTAAGAAGAATAACAGAGTTAAGATCGCAAGCGATATCGAGCTGAAGGACCGTCTGGTTGCCATCAACCGCACCACCAAGGTCACCAAGGGTGGCCGCACCTTCACTTTTGCCGCCATCGTCGTCGTGGGCGACGGCAACGGCGTGCTCGGCTACGGCCTGGGCAAGGCCAACGAGGTGACCACCGCCATCGCCAAGGGCGTCGAGATGGCCAAGAAGAACCTCATCAAGGTTCCCGTCCACAAGGGCACCATCCCCCACGAGCAGGTCGCCAAGTTCGGCGGCAGCCGCGTGATCATGATGCCGGCCACCCCGGGTACGGGCGTGAAGGCCGGTGGCGCCATGCGCGCCGTGTTCGAGAGCATCGGCGTGACCGACGTGATCTGCAAGTCGAAAGGCTCGTCCAACCCCCACAACCTGGTCAAGGCCACCATCAAGGCCCTCGACGAGATGCGCGACCCGATGACCGTGGCCCACTACCGCGGCGTGTCGCTCGACAAGGTGTTTAACGGTTAAATTTTTGCGACAACATTATGGCTAAGATACAAATCAAGCAAGTGAAAAGCCGCATCGGACGTCCTGAGCGCCAGAAACGCACGCTCGACGCGCTCGGACTGCGCAAGATGAATCAGGTGGTCGAGCACAACGCAACGCCCGACATTCTGGGTATGGTTAACAAGGTGCGTCACCGGGTGCCGGTCACCGAGGTGGCAGAGTGACAAAAAAACCAAGATACGATTATGGAATTACATAACTTACAACCTGCAGTCGGTTCAAACAAGAAGAAACGTCGCATCGGTCGCGGTCCCGGTTCGGGCAAGGGCGGCACGTCGACTCGTGGTCACAAGGGCGCCAAGTCGCGCTCGGGCTACAAGCAGAAGGTCGGTTTCGAGGGCGGTCAGATGCCGCTCCAGCGCCGTCTGCCCAAATACGGTTTCAAGAACATCAACCGTGTGGAGTACAAGGCTGTGAACATCGCCACCATCGACGAGCTGGCCCAGAAGGCCAACCTCGAGAAGGTGACCGTGGCCGACCTCATCGCTGCCGGACTCGTGCGCAAGTCGCAGCTCGTCAAGGTGCTCGGCATGGGTGCGCTCAGCCGCAAGGTCGATGTCGAAGCCCACGCTTTCTCCAAGAAGGCCGAGGAAGCCATCACGGCTGCCGGTGGTCAAATCACTAAAGTTTAAACTCCGATGAAACTCATTCAGACTCTTAAGAACATCTGGAAGATTGAAGAGCTGCGCCGGCGTCTGACGATCACGTTCCTCTTCGTGCTCGTCTACCGGCTGGGATGCTTCATCGTGCTGCCCGGCATCCGTCCCCAGGACCTCGAGGCCATGCGCAATTTCACCAACAGTGGATTGATGCAGCTCCTCGACATGTTCTCGGGCGGCGCCTTCTCGCAGGCTTCGATCTTCGCATTGGGTATCATGCCCTACATCACCGCCTCTATCGTCATCCAGCTGCTCGGCATGGTGCTGCCGCAGTTCCAGAAGATGCAGCGCGAGGGTGAGAGCGGACGCATGAAGCTCAATCAGTACACCCGCTATCTCACGGTGATCATCCTGCTCGTCCAGGCTCCGGCCTACCTGGTCAACCTCCAGTACCAGGTCAACGCCGCTGGTGGTCACGCTCAGATAGGGTGGGGCCTGATGGTCTTCCTGTCGGTGGTGCTCACCGCCGGCGCCATGTTCATCATGTGGCTCGGTGAGAAAATCACCGACAAGGGTATCGGCAATGGTATTTCCATCATCATTCTTGTGGGTATCATCGCTCGCTTCCCCGGTGCCATTGTGCAGGAGTTCACCTCGCGGCTCAACACCGCCCAGGGCGGACTCGTGATGTTCCTGGTAGAGATTGTGATCCTGTTTGCCGTCACTGCCGGCGCTGTGATGCTCGTGCAGGGCACGCGCAAGGTGCCCGTGCAGTATGCCAAGCGCATCGTGGGCAACAAGCAGTATGGCGGTGCCCGCCAGTATATCCCCCTGAAGGTGAATGCCGCCAACGTGATGCCTATCATCTTCGCGCAGGCGCTCATGTTCATCCCCATCACGCTCGCCGGCTTCGGCGCCCGTGGCTCGGAGGGAGGATTCTGGAGCGGCTTCGCAGCCACCTTCAGCGACATGAACGGATTCTGGTACAACTTCGTGTACTTCATCATGATTCTCGCGTTCACCTACTTCTACACGGCCATCACCGTCCGTCCCAAGGACATGGCCGAGCAGATGAAGAAGAACAGCGGCTTCATCCCCGGCATCAAGCCCGGCAAGAAGACCGAGGAGTATCTCGACAGCATCATGTCGCGCATCACCCTGCCCGGCTCCATCTTCCTGGGCATCGTGGCCATCCTGCCTGCCTTCGCACGCTTCTTTGGCGTGAACCAGCAGTTCGCCCAGTTCTTCGGCGGCACCTCGCTGCTGATTATCGTGGGTGTGGTGCTCGACACGCTCCAGCAGATCGAAACCCACCTCATGATGCACCACTACGATGGCCTCATGAAGTCGGGCAAGCTCAAAGGCCGTTCGCGTTGACGGCGCGCAATCACAAGTGGCGTCAAATCTCAGCAATGAGAATATTAGGAAAGAGTTTTTGAAATGATATATCTGAAGACCGACGACGAAATAGAGCAGCTGCGCGAAGCCAACCTCGTGGTGGCACGCACCCTGGCCGAAGTGGCCAAGTGGGTGTCGCCCGGGGTGACCACGCGCAAGCTCAACCAGGTGGCCGACGACTACATCCGTTCGCAGGACTGTGTGCCGGGTTTCCTGGGCCTCTATGGCTTCCCGGCTTCGGTGTGCATTTCGGTCAACGAGAATGTGGTGCACGGCATCCCGTCGAACTACGCCCTGCGCGAAGGCGACATCGTGTCGGTGGACTGCGGGGCCGTCAACAGGGCCGGCTTCAACGGCGACTCGACCTACACCTTCTGTGTGGGCGAGGTGAGCGACGAGGTGCTCGCGCTGCTGCGCACCACCAAGGAGTCGCTTTACGTCGGCATCGAGCAGGCCGTGCCGGGCAACCGCATCGGCGACATCGGCAACGCCGTGCAGACCTACTGCGAGCGCCGCGGCTACAGTGTGGTGCGCGAGCTGTGCGGCCACGGCGTGGGCAAGAAGCTGCACGAAGACCCCGAGGTGCCCAACTACGGGCGCCGCGGCACCGGAGCGCTCATCCGCAACGGGATGTGCATCGCCATCGAGCCGATGATCAACCTGGGCAGCAAGAACATCGTCACCGAGGGTGACGGATGGACTTGCCGCACGCGCGACCGCAAGCCCAGCGCACACTACGAGCACTCCATTGCCGTCCACCACGGCAAGCCCGACATCCTCTCGTCGTTCGACTACATCCAGGAAGTGCTCGGCGACCGGTTCATATGAAGCAAGAACTCACCCACTAATTCAACGATATGGCAAAGCAGAATGCAATAGAACTTGACGGAACAATCATCGAGGCGTTGAGCAACGCCATGTTCCGTGTCGAACTCGAGAATGAGCATCAAATCATCGCCCACATCAGCGGTAAGATGCGCATGCACTATATCAAGATCCTCCCTGGCGACAAGGTGCGCGTCGAAATGTCGCCCTACGACTTGACCAAGGGACGAATCTCATTCCGTTACAAATAACCACAAAGAGCTGGATAACAGCAACAAATACTCAACAACAATGAAAGTAAGAGCATCGATCAAGAAGCGCTCGGCCGACTGCAAGATTGTCCGCCGCAAGGGTCGCTTGTATGTGATTAACAAAAAGAACCCCAAGTTTAAAATGCGTCAGGGTTGATAATTCGATTTTTTTGATTACTTTTGCAAAAAATTTTAGATTTAGAATATGGCAATTCGTATTGTGGGTGTTGACTTACCCCAAAACAAGCGCGGCGTGATCGCTCTGACCTACATCTTCGGTATCGGTCGCAGCTCTGCCGCAAAGATTCTGGAGAAAGCCGGTGTCAGCGAAGACACCAAGGTGAAAGATTGGACCGACGCCGAGGCCGCCAAGGTGCGCGAGGTGATCGGCAACGACTACAAGGTCGAGGGCGACCTGCGCAGCGAGGTGCAGATGAACATCAAGCGATTGATGGACATCGGCTGCTACCGTGGCATCCGTCACCGCAACGGCCTGCCCGTGCGTGGACAGAGCACCAAGAACAACGCTCGCACGCGCAAGGGTCGCAAGAAAACTGTTGCTAACAAGAAGAAAGCTACTAAATAAGATTAAAGTATGGCAAAAAAGACAGTCGCAGCTAAGAAGAGAGTCGTTAAGGTTGACGGCGTAGGGCAGCTCCATGTCCACTCCTCTTTCAACAACATCATTGTGTGCCTCGCCAACAGCGAGGGACAGGTAATTTCGTGGTCGTCGGCAGGCAAGATGGGCTTCCGTGGCAGTAAGAAGAACACTCCCTACGCCGCCCAGATGGCCGCCCAGGATTGCGCGAAGGTGGCCTACGACCTCGGCCTCCGCAAGGTGAAGGCCTATGTCAAGGGTCCCGGCAACGGACGCGAGAGCGCCATCCGCACCATCCATGGTGCCGGCATCCTCGTCACCGAGATCATCGACGTCACTCCGCTGCCCCACAACGGGTGCCGTCCCCCCAAGAGAAGAAGAGTTTGATCTTTTCAACATCCGATTTCGTTATTATTCCAAAAAAACGAGTCTCTTATAGTGAATAGATTGCATCTTTCAACAACCTCTCTGCAATCGCGGCTGCACTATTAAGTGATTCCTGACATCACTTCAACTTTAATTTAAATTAGAACAATGGCTAGATATACCGGTCCAAAATCTAAGATTGCCCGCAAGCTGGGTGAGCCCATCTTCGGTGAAGACAAGGTGCTCGTGAAGAAGAACTATCCTCCCGGCCAGCATGGAGCAAACAGAAGAAGAAAACAGTCTGAGTACGGCTTGCAGCTTCGTGAGAAGCAGAAAGCCAAATACACCTACGGCGTGCTCGAGCGCCAGTTCCGCAACCTGTTCGAGAAGGCCTCTTCGATGAAGGGCGTCACGGGCGAGGTGCTCCTGCAGCTGCTTGAGCAGCGTCTCGACAACATGGTCTTCCGTCTGGGCATCGCCCCGACGCGTGCCGCGGCCCGCCAGCTCGTGCTCCACCGCCACATCACCGTCGACGGCGTTGTGGTCAACATCGCATCCTATCGCGTGGCTCCCGGCCAGGTGGTGGCTGTGCGCGAAAAGTCGAAGTCGCTCGAGGTGATCCAAGACGCCCTGGCTGGCTTCAACCACAGCAAGTACCCCTGGATTGAGTGGGACGAGGCCACCAAGAGCGGCAAGCTGCTCCACCTGCCCCAGCGCGAAGACATCCCTGAAACCATTAAGGAACAGTTGATCGTCGAGTTGTATTCTAAACAGTAAAACCTACTTCCATGGCTATCTTAGCATTTCAGAAACCCGACAAAGTGTTGATGTTGGAAGCCGACAACACTTTTGGCAAATTCGAGTTCCGTCCGCTGGAGCCGGGCTATGCCGTGACCATCGGCAACGCCCTGCGCCGAATCCTGCTCAGCGGGCTCGAAGGCTACGCAATCTTCAACTTCCGCATCGACGGTGTGAGCCACGAGTTCGGCACCGTGCCCGGTGTGATGGAAGACGTGTCGAAAATCATCCTCAATCTCAAGCAAGTGCGCCTCAAACGCATCGTTGACGACATCGACACCGAGAAGGCTGTAGTCAAGGTTTCAGGCCAGGAGGTGTTCAAAGCTGGCGACATCGGCAAAGTGCTCAGCGGCTTCGAGGTCCTGAACCCCGACCTGGTGATTTGCAACGTCGACCCGTCGACCAGTTTCCAGATCGAACTGTCGATCAACAAAGGCCGTGGCTATGTCACCGCCGAGGAGAACCGACTCATGAATCCCAACGCACCTGAGGGTGTGCTGGCCATCGACAGCATCTACACTCCCATCGTCAACGTGATGATGGAGCGTGAGGACTACCGCGTGGAGCAGAAGACCGACTACGAGAAGCTCGTGTTGGAAATCACCACCGATGGCTCGATCCACCCCAAGGACGCCCTCAAGGAGGCAGCCAAGATTCTGATTCAGCACTTCATGCTTTTCTCCGACGAGAAAATCGCGCTCGACACCACCGTCGACGAGGATGACGAGGAATTTGACGAGGAAGTGCTCCACATGCGGCAGCTGCTCAAAGGCAAGCTCGTCGACATGGACCTCTCGGTGCGCGCGCTCAACTGCCTCAAGTCGGCCGAAGTGGAGACACTGGGCGAACTGGTGGTCTACAACAAGACCGACCTGCTCAAGTTCCGCAACTTCGGCAAGAAGTCGCTCAGTGAGCTGGAGGAACTCCTCAATTCGCTGGGATTGTCGTTCGGTATGGATATTTCGAAGTATAAATTAGATAAAGAGTAAATAACGATGAGACACAATAAAAAATTCAACCATCTCGGCCGCAAGAGTGCTCACCGCAAGGCCATGTTGAGCAACATGACTTCTTCGCTGATTATGCACAAGCGCATCGTCACCACGCTGGCCAAGGCCAAGGCCCTGCGCGTCTATGCCGAGCCCATCATCAACCGCGCCAAGGACGACAGCACCGCCTCGCGCCGCGTCGTGTTCAGCTATCTGCAGAACAAGGAGGCCGTCAAGGAGCTTTTCCAGAACGTGGCACAGAAGATTGCCGACCGCCCCGGTGGCTACACCCGCATCCTCAAGCTTGGCAACCGCCTCGGCGACAACGCCAAGACCTGCTTCATCGAGCTGGTTGACTACAACGAGTCGATGCTCGCCGCCAAGGCGCAGGAACAGGGGGCCAAGAAGAAGACCACCCGCCGCAGCCGCCGCTCGGCCAAGAAGGCCGAAGCTCCCGCAGCCGAGTCTCCTGCTACCGAAGCAACCGAGGAGTGAGAACTCGATTCCTCAATTGCCATAACAACTAGTCAAGTGTCCCTCCTCGCCACCGAGGCAGGGGCACTTGACCTTTTCATCCGCGCCGCGTGGGAATGGGCGTGGGGACGGGGCCAATGCATTTGGTGGGCGTTTTTCTTGTGCGTTTCGGCTGAATGTGCTATATTTGCAGAAAAAATGACGCTATATGGCCAACGAGAACAGAATCAGGCAGAGGCAAGTCACCAAATCGAAGCAGTTGCAACGCGCTTTGGGGCGGCTGCTGGAGATGGACAGCAACGAGCTTGCCGACGAGGTGAAGAACGAGCTCGACCGCAATCCGGCTTTGGAGGTGGCCGTCGACGAAAACGAGCAGAACACCCGCAACGAAGACGGACGCAAGTCGGAGACCTCTGACCAGATTCAGCGCAACGACTATGCCGAGGAAGACGACATCCCGCCCATGTTCGACATGCGCCCGCGAGGTAGTGCCGGCGGCGAGCAGACCTATGTGCCCGAAATCGTGAGCGAGATTTCGCTCACGGCCTACCTCATGGAGCAGGTGGGCGAGCGCGACCTCACCGACAAGGAACGCCTCATAGCCAGCAACATTGTGGGCAACCTCGACTCGAACGGCTACCTGCTGCGCAACGCCCGCTCGATAGCCGACGACATCACCTTCAACGAGGGGTTCGACTGCGAGACCGACGAGGTGGAGCAGGTGCTCAAGATGGTGCAGCAACTCGACCCGCCGGGAGTGGCTGCCGCCAACCTGCGCGAATGCCTGATGCTGCAGCTGCGCCGCAAGCCGGGTGCCGACGCCCGGATGGCCCTCCGTGTGGTGGATGAGGGATTCGACAACTTCGCCAAGAAACGCTACGACGCGCTGGCCGCCATGCTCGGCGTGGACCGCGACACACTGGCGCGCGTGCTGAAAAATGAGATTCTCTCGCTCAACCCCAAGCCGGGCAGCGCCTATTCCGGTGGGAGCTCGGAGGAACACCAGCTGCAAATCACGCCCGACTTCCTTGTCGAGGTCGACGGCGACCAGCTCTCCGTCACGCTCAACAGCAAGATTCCCGAACTGAACATCTCGGCCACCTACCAGCGGCAGGTGGAGTCCTACGAGCAGCTCCCCCCGGTAACCAAGAGCCGGCAGGACGAGATGCGCATCGTGCGCGACCATTACGACCGCGCCCGCAGCTATCTGAATCTGCTCAAGATGCGGCAGTCCACCCTGTTCGAATGCATGCGCGAGATTTGCCGCCGGCAGCGCGAGTTCTTCTTCACAGGCAACCTGTCCGACCTCAAGCCCATGACGCTGCAAAACATTGCCGATGCCGTGGGGCGCGACGTGTCGGTGATTTCGCGCGCCATGGCCAACAAATATGTCGACACGCCCTGGGGCATCAAGTCGTTGCGCTTCTTCTTCAGCGAAGGGGTCGACGGCGTGTCGACCACCGAAATCAAGGACGCACTGCGCCAGCTGGTCGACGCCGAGGACAAGCGTCAGCCCTGCACCGACAGCCAGCTTGCCGCCTTGCTCGCCGAGCGGGGCTACAACATCTCGCGGCGCACCGTGACCAAATATCGCATGCAACTCTCCATACCCACTGCGCAGCACCGGACCCACGTGCACTGACCGCGCGCAAGGTGTACGTCTCTCTTTTTGTGAACAGGCAGGCTGCCGCCAGCCGATGAATGTCGGGGGGGACAATGCCACCAGCCAGCAGAAACAAACCAAATCAGCAATCATGCTCAGCCGCTATACCCTCAACCGCCTGATAGCCGCCTCGGCGCGCTTTTTCTCCACCGTGCTCTCACCGTTGGTCATGCCCTTCTATGGCGCATTCCTGGTGCTGTGGACTTCGGTGATGTGCCTGCTGCCCATGGGTGTGCGCATCACCGTGCTCATGGTGGTGCTCGGCATCACCTGCGTGCTGCCGGTGCTGGCCATTGGAGTGCTGCACCATTTCCGCCTCATCAGCGACAAGCGCCTCGACAAGCGCCGCGAGCGATTGCTGCCCTATGCTTTCGCCGTGCTCTGCTATCTGGGCGCCACCGCCTATTTGAGCCACATCCATTCGCCGCAGTGGTTCACCATGTTCATGGCCGGCGGCATGCTGGCCTGCGTGGTGTCGCTCGTGGTGAACTTGTGGTGGAAAATCAGTGCCCACATGGCGGGCATAGGCGGCATAGTGGCTTTGCTCTACCAGATTCATGTGCAGGGCTTGAGCGCGTTCAACCTGTTCCTGCTGCTGTGCTTCACCATCCTGCTGGCCGGCGTGCTGGGCACCTCGCGCATCGCCCTGCGCCGCCACGACCTGCTGCAGGTGCTCGCAGGGTTTGCCAACGGCTATGCCTGCGTCACTTTCATGATGAAGGCGTTTGGATAAAAAAGCATGCGATTTCCCTGAAACAGTCAACACCAAAATAAATACCGCAACCAATATGATCAGCATTATCATGGGCAGCACCAGCGACCTGCCTGTTATGGAAAAAGCCTGCCAGTGGCTCGACGAGCACGGCATCGATTTCGAAGTCAACGCCCTCTCGGCCCACCGCACCCCGGCCGCTGTCGAGCAGTTTGCCCGCCAGGCGCAGGGTAGGGGGGTGAAGGTGATTATCGCCGCTGCCGGCATGGCGGCCGCCCTGCCCGGCGTGATTGCCGCCAACACACCGCTGCCCGTGATCGGTGTGCCCATCAAGGGCATGCTCGACGGGCTCGACGCACTGCTGAGCATCGTGCAGATGCCGCCGGGCATACCCGTGGCCACCGTGGGCGTGAATGCCGCGCAGAATGCCGCCATCCTAGCCGCGCAGATGCTCGCACTCGCCGACCCCGCTGTGGCGAGCCAGATAGAGGCTCACAAGCAGTCGCTCGGAGCCAAAATCGAGAAAGCCAACCGCGACCTGGCGCAAATCAGCTACAAGCACAAGGTGAACTAGGCAAATTGGGTGGTTTTTTCTGGTTTCACTAGTTGAACTAGTTATACTGGTTTCACTAGTTCAAGCTAAATAGAATTATTGAGCATGAGCAATTCTCCCTTCAACTATCGTCGTCGGCCCACTGTGAGCGTGAACGTGGGCGGTGTGCCGCTGGGCAGCCAGTGGCCCATCCGCGTGCAGTCGATGACCAACACCGACACCAACGACATCGAGCGCAGCGCCGCGCAGTGCCAGCGCATTGCCGAGGCAGGCGCCCACTATGTGCGCCTCACCGCGCAGGGCGTGCGCGAGGCCGAGGGCATAGGCATGGTGCGCAACCTGCTGCGCAAGCAGGGCTGCCAGGTGCCTCTGGTGGCCGACATCCATTTCAACCCCCGCGCTGCCCTTGCCGCCGCCGCGCTTTGCGACAAGGTGCGCATCAATCCAGGTAATTTTGTCGACCCGGCCCGCACCTTCCGCCAGCTCACTTACACCGACGAGGAATATCAAGCTGAGTTGCTCAAAATCCGCGAGGCGCTGCTGCCCTTCATCCAGATTTGCCGCGACCACGGCACCGCTGTGCGCCTGGGCGTGAACCACGGCTCGCTCAGCGACCGCATCATGAGCCGCTATGGCAACACACCCGCCGGAATGGTGGAAAGCGCCATGGAGTTCCTGCGCGTGTTTGTGGCCGAGGGCTTCATGGATGTGGTTATCAGCATGAAGTCGAGCAACGTCACCGTGATGATCGAGGCGGTGCGCCGCATGGTGGCCGCCATGGATGCCGAGCAGATGCATTTCCCGCTCCACCTGGGCGTGACTGAGGCCGGTTTTGGCGAGGACGGACGCATCAAGAGCGCCGTGGGCATCGGCACCCTGCTCGGCGAAGGGCTGGGCGACACCATCCGCGTCTCGCTCAGCGAGGACCCCGAGCTGGAGGTGCCCGTGGCACAGAAACTTGTTCAATACATCGCCGCACGTGAGAATCATCCTGCCATCGAAGGCGGCTATTGCCGGGGCTACGACCCGCTGTGCCCACCGCGCCGTGCATCGCGCACGCTGGCCGGCAAAGCCACCCCGCTGGTGGTGGCCGATGCCGACGGGGCCGACTTCACACCCGACCAGCTGGGCGACCTTTATGGCCAAGCGCTGGTCATCACCCCCGACAACCCGAACGTCCCCGGCTCCTTGCTCCAGCAACTCCATGAACTGGAGGACAGCGGCAACCAGCTGCCCGTCGTCGCACGCGTGCATTACGACGACACCGACCTCGAATGGCTGCAAGTCAAAGCCGGAGCCGACCTCGGTCCGGTGGCACTCAGCGGGCTGGTGGACGGCATCTGGATCGACGCTCCCGACTATCCCCGACAGGACGACGTGCTGCGCATCGCCCTGGGCATCCTGCAAGCTGCACGGCTGAGGATGTCGAAAACCGAGTTCATCTCCTGCCCCTCGTGCGGCCGAACGCTCTTCGACCTGCAATCCACCGTGCACCGCGTGCAAGAGGCCACAGCCCACCTCACACACCTCAAAATAGGCGTGATGGGATGCATCGTCAACGGCCCAGGCGAGATGGCCGACGCCGACTATGGCTACGTGGGAGCCGGGCCAGGGCGCATCAGCCTGTACAAGAACAAGGAATGTGTGGAGAAAAACATTCCCGCCGACCAGGCCATCGACCACCTCGTGGCCCTCATCAAATCCCACGGCGACTGGCGCGAGCCTTAGCCGCATAACCACATTTCTGGCCTCCTTGGCGCTATGCAACAACTGTGGAACGGTGGCCGGGGCTTTGATGCCGGTAGGGGGCGGGCAGTGGCATGGCTCAAAGCAGCCATCGACCCGCGCCTCGGACACGAAGCGCGTGACCCGTAGTAGGCCGCATGGTGTGGCGGCTCCCCCCGGTGCGGTAACCCTTTATTCTGCCGGGACGGTACCGTTCAGTGGGCGTTCTCCAGCAACCATCGCCAAGCGGGAACGACGGTGATGGTGGCGTTGCCGATGGTGATGGTGGCCTCTTCCTCGTGGGTGAGCAGTAGCATTTGCCAGTCGGGATGGGTCTGTGCGAATTTCAACAGTGGTGTCACTTCGCGTTCGCGTGTCTCGCTGCTGGCGATGGAATAAGCCACCTGCACAGCCCGTTTGCATGGCTCGACCACGAAATCAATCTCATGGCCCTTGCGATAAAAACTCACCGACTCTGTTCCATAACGCCGTGTCAGTTCCACCGCCACAAGGTTTTCGAGCAACTGCGTCTCGGCATTGACAAGAAATAGATTCAGCAGGCCGCAATCGATGAAATAGTACTAGTTGAGTGCATCGTCAAGATTTAAACATCTGTCAATCAAATTGATGCTTTCAATTTCCTCGCGTTTGTCTATTAAGCAACGCTTAATCACATCACTGCTGATTCCCATATTGTAAAGGTGGGTTCTATAAATTGCTTGCGCCGAATTGGGCTTGATTGCTGAGCAGGTTTTGGCTCAAGCTGCGCGAAGCAGTAGCGGGCTACGGTTCAAGCAGTTGAGACAAAAGATGCCAGCAAGCAACCCAAGGCGGCCAAAACCATTCATTACTTTTTTGCAATTTATAGAACCCACCTAAAATTTAGTTTGCAAATATAGGTGTTTTTTGTCAAGTAAACTTTATGATTATAGTAAATATTTGTAAAGTTTATTTGTTGATAGGGTAGGGAGAGGCCTTGCCGTGGCCTGTGGAAGCCTGCGCTACTTGAGCGGCGAAGCGTGGGAATGGTATCGACCCATTGAGCCTCCATGTATATGACGACTCTGCAGTGTTATGCGTTGTGTGGCGGTGTGTGATGTGCCGTCTCAGCGCAGCTTGTTGCGCAGGTAGTGTCCGCGTGCGCTGGCAAAGTAGTAGGCCACGCTGGTTCAGGAGCGGCCGCGGCCTGTATCTCGCGTTGGGCTTCGCATTGGAATGAAAGCTTCTCATTCCCTGCCGGCAGGCGAGTGAGCTGAACGGCAGGGCGAAGCAGCCATCGACCCGCACTACATCCCCCACACGGTGATGTGGCGGCCGTGGTAGTGCTCGGTGCGGTGCCAGATGCGTTCGTCCCAGGTCTTGTCGCCCTTGC
>CAMVDK010000028.1 GCA_947166165.1 uncultured Porphyromonadaceae bacterium | reverse complement strand
ATGACGGCTCTACAGTCCCGCCGAAGCAAACGCTTGTGTTCGTATGTCTAAAAAACGGTGGTCGAATATGGTCCTTATGTTCTTTTAGTCTAAAAACTCGGCCACTGAGCCGCCATGTATGACGGCTCTACAGTCCCGCCGAAGCAAACGCTTGTGTTCGTATGTCTAAAAAAACGTGGTCGAATATAGCCCTTATGTCCTTATAGTCTAAAAAACTCTGCGCTGTGGAGAGTGTGCGTGCTGGTCCGTTTTAAAGCAGTCCGAACCGGGCCTCCACCACGTTGATGATGTAGTCGCCCATTTTCTCCAGTTCACCCACCAGGTCGCCGAAGGTGGTGCCCAGGCCGTAGTCATACTGGCGCTGGTCGATGGCCTGGTTGTTCTTGGCCTTGAGCTTGTCGCGCATGGTGTTCAGTCTGTTCTCGTATTGGTAGGATTGTCCTAAATCGTGTTTTTCCTTTGGCTCGGCGAGCACGACGTTCATCTGCGTGAGGGCGCTGTCGCACAGCTTAATCATCTCGTTGAGCTCTTTCATCTGCTCGTCCTCGAAGCGTCGGCTTTGCCCGTCAAGTCGTTGCATGGTGCGGGCCAGTCGGTAGCAGGAGTCGCCGATGCTTTCAATCTCGCCTATTTCGCGCAGCATTTGCCGCACCTTCGTTTTGGAGTCGTAGCTCAAGTGTCCGTCGCTCACTTGCTCCAGGAAGTGTGCGATGGAGATTTCGGCCTCGTCGGTGACGCTTTCTTCTTGCTCGATTTGGCTGAAAAGATCGCTGGAGTGGCCGCTGTTCTGCTCATTGAGCAGGTTCTTCACCATGCCAAACATCTGCTGCACCCTTTGGCCGAAGTGCGCGGTCTCCTTCTGGGCCTGCATGACGGCAATTTCGGGCGTCTGAATCAGATTGGCCTTGATGTAGAGCAGTTTGAAGGCGTTGTCGTTCTCTTGCTCCTTGGTGGGAATGATCCACCGCACCACTTTCTCCAGTTGAGGAATGAAGCCGATGAGGATGGCCGTGTTGGTGACATTGAAGCAGGTGTGGAACATTGCCAGCACGACGGGCAGCCGTTCAGCCTGGCCTCCGGCTTGCGGATCGTAGCCCACCATGGAGCAGACCATGTTGACAAAGGGGTAGAACACACACAGCACCCAGATCACACCGAACACATTGAACAGCAGGTGTGCCAGAGCGGCGCGTCGGGCCTCGGTGTTGGCCCCGAGGGCGGCCAGATTGGCGGTGGCGGTGGTGCCGATGTTCTCGCCCATCACCAGTGCGATGCCGAGGTAGATGGGCAGCACGCCGGTGGAGCACAGCAGTATGGTGATGGCCATGACGGCAGCCGACGACTGCACGATGCACGTGATGATGGTGCCAATGGCCAGAAACGCGATGATGGTGAGGTGGCTGCCAGTGTCGAACGACGCGAAGAACCGCAGCACGGCTTCGTTGTGCTCCAGGTCGAGCTCCTTGCCGGCCGAACTGAGCAGCACCAGCGAGAAGAACATGAAGGCGATGCCGAACAGGAAGTCGCCCTTGTAGCGGTGGTGCTTGTGGTAGATGAGCAGAATGCCCACCAAAAAAGCCGGAAAAACGAAGTTGGTCAGGTCGACATTATAGCCTAGCGACATGATCCATGCCGTGAGCGTGGTGCCGATGTTGGCCCCCATGATCACACTGATGGCCTGCCCCAGGGTCAGCAGTCCGGCCGAGACAAACGAGACCGTCATCACGGTGGTTGCCGACGACGACTGCACGGCGCAGGTCACCCCGGCGCCGGTGAGCATTCCCATGAAGCGGTTGGTGGTCATGCGTCCCAAGGCGTGGCGCAGTTGCGGGCCGGCCATATTCTGCAATGCGGTGCTCATCATGCGCATGCCGAAAATCAGCAGTCCGAGCGTGCCCAATATCTTGACCGCTATTAATACATAGTCCTGTGTATCCATTCTGTGGCGGTGGTTGTCTATTTTTTTGCAAAATTACATAGATAAGGGAGAACTGCTGTTTTCAAAAACAAGACAACTTTGTTACTAATTCATTACAAATCCAGATTCTGGCAGCGGTTAATGGCTGATATGAATATAGTTAGCGCCGAGGGTGCGGTTGCCTCGGCGGGGGCGAAATTGCAGTCGGCCCCATGCAAGATGCGCGGCATAAAGTGAAGGCCAACCGACAATAACAACCTCAAAGAGGTTGAACATCGGCTGGTTGTACAGAGTGAATCTCAAAAACGAAGGAGAGGTCTCGCCTATTTGGTCAGTCGCTCCATGATCCAGGGTTGCGGCTCGAGGATTTTCATCTTCACGCTGCGGTCGATGCTCTTGAGGAAGGCCACGGCCACATCGAGCTCGTCGAAGGCTTTGACCACGACGTAGTACTTGCGTTCGTCGCCGCCGAAGAGCACATAGCTCGGGAATCCCTCCTCCTTGCGGAGTCGGTTGCGCATGGTGATGGCGTTGAACTGCTGCTTGAACTGTGCCACCACCACGCCGTAGCGCTTGGCCACGCTCACGCTGTCGGCGGTCACGTTGGCGGCCATTGTCACCACGCGCACGCTGTCGCCGTTCACCACCATGGTGGGCCGCGTCTTCTCGGCCATGATGCGCTGCATCTCTTCGGCGCCCACTCCCTCGCGTCGCTTCTCCATGGCCTTGTCGTAGGCCGCCTTATAGTTCGCCTCGTTGCTGTGGCACGAGGCCATCGCCGCCGTCAGCGCCACGGCCAGCAGCAGGCGCGCAATCAGTCTTTTAGTCATCTGTTCAGCGTTTTTTTGTTCACCGTGAAGGAGGCTCCCGTCAGGCTTCACCTTCCGTTCGGCGGCAAAGTTACACAAAAAATTCCATCATCCACACATTTTGTGGCCTATTCTTTTGCGGGCCGTGGCGAAAGAACTGTGTCCCCATGTTGCAGGCAGGCAAGAGTGATTAGATGGTGCAAAGTTTTGCCTCTTGGATTATTATTGCTATCTTTGCCAGCGAATTTGCAACAATTATTGCCAAGATGCTGATGAGACGATTGCATTCTGTTTTGATATTGATGGTCATATGCTTGTGCATGCCGGTGTTGTGCGTTGGCCAGCAATTAATTGCGGAGCGGCTCGACAGGCAGCGCTATGAGTTTCCGCAAGAGAAGATACACCTGTTCACCGACCGTGGCAACTATCTGGCTGGCGACACCATCTGGCTGCGTGCCTGGGTGGTGGACGCCGGCACCCATGCGCCGGTGAATGCCAGCCGGTTCTTGTATGTGGACCTTCTGGCTCCCAACGACTCGGTGATGCACCGCGTGAAGTTGCACAGCGGCGACGACGGCGTGTTCCAGGGCTACTTTCCGCTCCAGTTGGAGTTGCCGGAGGGCCGCTATCAGTTGTTGGCCTACACGATGTTCATGCAGAGCGTGGGCACCGACTATTTCTACCGGCAGAACGTCGAAGTGCAGTCGCTGTCATCGCTGCGGCAGCGCATCGTGAGCCGATGCGTGCGCCATGGCAGCGAGGTGGATGTGGTGCTGCGCTACGAGGATGCCCAGACGGGCGAACTGCTGCCCTTCAAGCAGGTGAGTTACTTCGACGACATCAAGCAGCGCTGGAGCGAGCACCATGGCGACAGCCATGGCAAGGAGGTGAGTTTCACGCTCAAGGGGAAGGAAGCCGCTCTGGCGGCCATAGTGGTGCAATTCGACAACTACAGCAAGTTTGTCGCCTTGCCTCCGCTGCAGGAGGCCAAGGTGGATTTTTATCCCGAAGGCGGCTATCTGGTGCCCGGGGTGGAGAACGTGATGACCTTCAAGATGCACGGTGCGGCGGCGCTGCGCGGCGGCGTGCTCGTCGGCCCCGATGGCCGCGACGTGGGGCCACTCACCGTGGAGCACGACGGCATGGGCCTGGTGCGCTTTGTGCCCGAGGCCGGCGCGACCTACACCGCCCGCTGGACCGACGAGTTTGCCCAGCCGGTCGACTTCGCCGTGCCTGTGCCCCGTGCCGATGCCACCGTGGTGCAGGTGCGTGGTGCAGGCAGCGGAAGGGTGCAAGTGCAGGCAGTGGGTGCGCGGGCCGACAGCGCCCTGCTCGTCGTGCAGCAGCGCGGCCGGCTGCTGGCTGCCGCCGTGGGGGCGTTGCAACTCGACGAGCGCGACCTGGAGCCGGGGGTGGTGCAGGCGATGGCCTTCGACGGCCGGTGGCACTGCATGAGCGAGCGGTTGTTCTTTGCACGAGGTGAGATGGCAAGCCCGGAGGTGGCCACCCAGCGGCCCGCTTACGCGAGTCGCGAACGGGTGGAGGTGAGCGTCGACCTCGGCCGTCTGGCGGCGGGTGCCACCAACTTCGCCGTGAGTGTGACCGACGACAAGGCCGCCACCAGGAGCGAAGGCAATATCTATGCCAACCTGCTGCTGCAGAGCGACCTGCGTGGGCGCATCAACAAGCCTGATTATTATTTCGCGTCGGCCGACAGCGTGCCCGTTGCGGTGCGCCAGCGGCATCTCGACATGCTGCTGCTCACGCAGGGCTGGCGGCGCTACGACGTGCAGCGCGTGATGCAGGGCCGCTTGGCGGCGCCGAAGTTCCCTATCGAGCAGTCGCAGGTGGTGGCCGGACGTGTGCTCAGCGAGTGGCGCAAGAAACCCGTCGTGGGGGCCGATGTCAGCCTCATCGCACCTCGCATCGCCTACAGCAACAAGACGGTGACCGACTCGCTGGGCGAGTTCACCATCGCCATGCCGCTGCTGCCCGACAGTGTGGAGTGCCTCGTGATGGCCGAGAACGTGAAAGGGCAGAAGCAGATGAATCTTGAACTCGACCCCGAGTCGTTCCCTCAGCTCTACTATGCGCATGTCGCGGCCGACGGCGAGAATAATGCGATGGTGAATGCTCGTGAGGAGCAGTCGTGGCGGCTCGAGCGCAGTGGCGACTGGCGCCATATCGTGCTCAGCGAGTTGCTGGTCACCGCGCCGCATCGCCGCCTGTCCGAGAGCGCGCGCGACGCCTTCACGCTCAATGCGCAGAACATTGTCAATCGTGGCATCAACTCCGTAGAGGGATTCACCTATGCCTTGCCGGGAATCATGGTCTACAATGGCAACCTCTACACGCCCGGCGGGCAGGATCGCGACCGCGTGAGCATCGTGGTCGACGGCGAGCCAGTGAGGGCCGATTACAGTTCTGAAATGGATTTCCTCGACGAGATTCTGCATTACATGAGCCCTATCGAGAGAGAGAAACAGAGCCGCATCTACTATCCGTCGGGGGCAAGTTTCTCGAAGTCGTACCAGGTGTCGGAGATAACAATTGCCGAGAGCATGATTTCGTTCAAGGATTTGGACTATGTGCACTTTACGCGTGGCCCTCGCGGCCATGGTGGGGTGCTGGTGATTGAGCACAAAAAAGGATTCAAAGGCAAGAACGGCGAGCCGAACCGCTACCTGAAGATTGCTCACCCCGTGGGTGCGCAGCAGCCTGCCGAATACTACACTCCGGTTTACGAGAATGGCGACGACTGCGGCAATGCTCCAGGCACCGACCTGCGCACGGTGCTCTATTGGAACCCCTGCGTGGCCGTGGATTCCGGCGGACGGAGTACCTTCGACTTCTACACTAACGATGCCTCCACCACCTACACCATCACCCTTGAGGGCATCACTTCGAGCGGCACACCCTTCCGCGCAACGCAAAACATTGAAAATCAAGCAAAATAGCAAAATCGGTGCCAAAAGTCATTAGGAAAAACGTGATACCAATCACAAAAGTCCTTAGGAAAAACGTGATTCCAATCACAAAAGTCCTTAGGACAAATGTGATTTCAAATTTGCACACTTCGCCAGAATTGTTTACCTTTGCCCCAAAAAACAAGAGATGGAACGACTATTACTTTCCGAACTCAAGGCGTGGAAAACGAGTCGCGGCCGCAAGCCGCTCATCTTGCAAGGAGCAAGGCAAGTGGGCAAAACGTGGCTGCTGAAGGAATTCGGGCACCAATGCTTCGATGCGGTGTGCTATGTCAACTGTGAGCGGCAGCAAGCCGTCAGGCACATCTTCGATGACGATTTAGACCCCAAAAAAATCATCAACAAATTGTCGATATTCACTGGTGTCGACATCGATGCAGAGAGCACGCTCATTGTTTTCGACGAAGTGCAAGAGGTACCGCGTGCCTTGACCTCGCTGAAGTATTTTTGTGAAGAAGCACCCGAATACGCCATTTGCTGCGCCGGATCGTTGCTGGGCGTAGCGTTGCACGAAGCAACTTCGTTTCCGGTGGGAAAGGTGGATTTCATGATGCTGCAGCCCATGTCGTTCCACGAGTTTCTGATTGCCAGCGGGAAAAAACGAATGGCCGACTATGTGGCCGCAGGCAATTGGGACTTGAAACCGTTCCACGAGCAGATGGTGGACTTGTTGAAAACTTTTATGGTCGTGGGAGGCATGCCATCGGTGGTGAATGTGTGGCTTGAAACCAACGACTTTTCGGCGGTCGACGACGAGCAGAACCGTATTTTGGATGCATACTACAACGATTTTTCAAAACATGCTCCGTTGCCGATTTCCGCAAAGATTCGACACATTTGGAATAGCCTGCCCAGTCAATTGGCCAGAGAAAACAAAAAGTTTGTCTATGGGTTGGTGCGCGATGGTGCCAGGGCTCGCGAATATGAGAGTGCCTTGCTTTGGCTTGCCGATTCAGGAACTGTCAGAATTTGCCGGAACGTGAATAAACCCGAAGTGCCGCTGAAGGCTTATGCCGATTCCAGCGCTTTCAAAGTGTATATGCTCGACGTGGGGTTGCTCAGGGCAAAAGCGGAGTTGAAAGCGTCGGTGGTTATCGATGGAATGCGTGTTTTCACGGAGTTCAAAGGTGCGCTCGCCGAACAATTTGTTCTGCAAGAATTGTCGCAATTCAAGCATATCAAGGGAGCGTACTATTGGACTGGAACAACTTCTGAAATCGATTTCCTGCTCACCGACGGCCTTCTCGTTATGCCGCTAGAGGTGAAGTCGGGCACCAACAAGCAGTCAAAGAGCATGGGCGTGTATATGCGAAAGTATAATCCGCCATTGGCTTTCAGAGCCAGCCTGATGGAACCAGGATTCCACAATGGGCTTATCGATTTCCCGCTGTATGCTTTCGCCAGCCTGCCATCGCTCATCGAGCGATACTCAAATGGATGAATGAAAACGAAAAGCCTATGCAAAAGAAAACCATGCTCGAGCTTCACCGCGTGGATGCCGAGCAATACCGACACGTGAAAAAACTGCCGCTCACCGTGGTGCTCGACAGCGTGCGCAGCGAGATGAACATCGGCAGCATCTTCCGCACCGCCGACGCCTTCCTGGTGGAGCGCATCTGCCTGTGCGGCATCTCGGCCACGCCGCCGCGCCCCGAAATCCACAAGACCGCCCTCGGGGCCGAGGATGCCGTGCCGTGGACCCACCATGCGAGCGTGCTCGACGCCATCGACGAACTGCGCGCCCAGGGCTACACCATCCTGGCCATCGAGCAGGCGCACGGCAGCGTGGGGCTGCAACGCTTTGAGTGCGATGCCGATGCCAAGTATGCCATCATCTTCGGCAACGAGGTCAAGGGCGTGGCGCAGCAGGCCGTCGATGCCAGCGACGCCTGCATCGAACTGCCGCAGCACGGCACCAAGCACTCGCTCAACGTGGCCTGCACCGCCGCCATAGTCATCTGGCACTTCTACGACCAGCTGCATCGGACGGCGGATTGAACCTGCCACTTAGCGGCCGAATCAAGTTTCTTTGAAGATTTCTCCAAATAATGCAACCTATAAGTTGCGATATTCAAATTAATTTTGTAACTTTGCAGCCGAAATGAAGGGAGGAGGAAGAATTATGAAATCAAAAGCAGTTCAGTTTTTGGAGGCTCATCAGTCGGGAGAGCAATCCACTTTTGCCGCCGACGCACAATGGCGGCAACAAAACGCATCGTGGCTCAAACGGTCGCGAAGCGTTGCTCTTGCAATTATCGACTTTATGCAGAGCAACAACCTCTCTCGCAATGATGTTGCCCAGCGCTTAGGCGTGAGCCCTCAATATGTGAGTAGGATTCTCTCGGGAAAGGTCAATTTCTCGTTCAAATCGATAGCTGAAATTGAGGAGCGCTTAGGCGTTGACTGTTTTCAGGCGGCAGCCAGTGTGTGACTTTTTTATCTCGGCTTGCTTAAAATCGTTTTTTTATCTAATTTTGCATCGTTTGTCTGTGAGCCGTTAAATTGCGGTTGCTCAAAATAAGAAAACATAAAACAAACCATTTAGCATATGACAAAAACAACAACCTTCTTACTGTCGTTGGGCCTGGCGCTGGCGCTGCCGGCCGTGGCCCAGAACCGTGCGCAGGGCGGCATCGACGCCGGCATGATGCGCACCATCGAGCAGAATGCGCGCTCAAAGCAGAACGCCGCGCTGGCCGGAGCCATGGCGGCCAACAGTATCGACGACCTGGCGCGTAACTACCGCAACGCCGGCCCGGCCGACACCCACTTCAGCATCGAGACGCCTAAACAGAGCATCCACAACCAGCGCCAGAGTGGACGCTGCTGGATGTACTCGAGCTTCAACGTGATGCGGGCCAACTTCGCCCGCCGCCACCAGGACACGCTGCGTGTGGAGTACTCGCACGACTACCTGTTCTTCTACGACCAGCTCGAGAAGGCCAACCTGATGCTGCAGGGCGTGATCGACTGCGCCGATAAGCCGATTGACGACGTGCGCGTGCAGTTCTTCTTCAAGAATCCCATCAACGACGGCGGCACCTTCTGCGGAGCGGCCGACCTGGCTGAGAAATACGGCCTGGTGCCCGTGGAGGTGCAGCCCGAGACCTACACCGCCGAGCGCACCTCGCGCCTGGGGCAGCTGCTGTCGAGCAAGCTGCGCGAGTTCGGCCTCGAGCTGCGCGGCATGGTGGCCGACAAAAAGCCCGCCTCGGCCATCAAAGCCCGCAAGACCGAGATGCTCTCCACCATCTACGGCATGCTCTCGCTCGCGCTGGGCGAACCCGTCAAGGAGTTCACCTATGCCTTCCGCAACCGCGACGGCAAGGCGGTGACCCCGGCCAAGACCTACACGCCGCTCGAGTTCTACCGCGAGACGCAGGGCGGACCCATCAACGGCACCTTCATCATGGCCATGAACGACCCGCGCCGCGAGTACTACAAGACCTATGAGGTGGAGCTCGACCGCCACACCTACGACGGCCACAACTGGCGCTACGTCAATCTGCCCATGGACGACATCGCCGCCATGGCCATCGCCTCGCTGCGCGACAGCACCAAGCTCTACTCGAGCTACGACGTGGGCAAGCAGCTCAACCGCACCAGCGGCTACCTGGCCCTCGACAACTACGACTACGCCACCCTCTTCGGCACCACCTTCCCCATGGACAAGGCGCAGCGCATCGCCACCTTCGACAGCGGCTCCAGCCACGCCATGACGCTGTGCGCCGTCGACCTCGACGCCAATGGCAAACCCGTCAAGTGGAAAGTGGAGAACTCCTGGGGCGGCGACAGCGGACAGAAGGGCTACATCATCATGACCAACGACTGGTTCAACGCCTATGCTTTCCGCCTGGTGGTCGACAAGAAGTATGTGCCCGAGCGCATCCTGCGCGCCGCCGAGCAGAAGCCTGTCATGGTCATGCCCGAAGACCCCCTCTTCCAGTGCGACCAGTAGCGGCCGGCCTCCCATACAGCAACAACCGCCCTGCCATGCACCCGGAAGGGGTGCGGCAGGGCGGTTGCTGTTTCAGTATTCGCGATGCGTCAGAACATGGCGATGAGCTCGTCGTTGGTGTAAGCCTCGGCTCCGTAGCAGGTCTTGAGGTACTCCAGCCCGCCCTGGTAGTCGGCCTCGGTGAACGAGTTGGTGGCTTCCTTGGCCACCACCACGTCGTAGCCCAGGCAGAAGGCGTCGGCCGAGGTGTGACGGCAGCACATGTGCGTGTGCAGGCCGGTGATCACCACGGTGTGCACGCCCAGCTCCTTGAGCAGGATGTCGAGGTCGGTCTGGAAGAAACCGCTGTAGCGGCGCTTGGGCACCACAAAGTCCTTCTCGCTTACGTTCAGCTCAGGAATCACGTCGGCACCCGGAGTGCCCTTGATGGCGTGGTCGCCCCAGATTTTGAGCTCGCGGTCGATGCCGGGCAGGTGGCAGTCGTTGCAGAACACCACGGGCACTCCGGCGGCGCGGGCGGCGTCGAGCAGCTTGGCGGTGGCGGGAACGATGTCGCGGGCGCGGTCGCAGCCCAGCGAGCCAGTCACGAAGTCGTTGAGCATATCAACAACCAGGATTGCGGGTTTGTCTAATTTGTTCATTTCTTGAGGTTATTAGTTGAATAGGGTGAGTAAATCTCCGAGTTGGGCCGCATGCCCCCGGGGGGCGGGGCGGCACGACGGCTTTAAGCAAATAGTGTGCCACGGCGGCAGGCCATGGGCTGCAAAATTACTAAAAAATTGTGAATCGGGCCGTAGTCACGCTTTATTTTTCCGCTCGAGCTGCTCGGCGAACTGGTTGGGATAGTCGATCGACACCCGGGGCCGCCGCATGGCACGCACAATGAGCCACACGCCCAGCACGATGAACGGCAGGCTGAGCAGCTGACCCTGGTCGAGTCCGCACGCCGCGCGAAGCGACAGCTCCCACGGCTCTTGCACATTCTTGATGAACTCAATCAGGAACCGCGGCACAAAGATGCCCAGCATGAACACGCCGAATATCAACCCTTGTCGCTCCTGCGCGTTGCGCCTCCAGTAGAGCCACATGCACAGGCCGAACGTGAGCAGATAGCACAGGGCCTCGTAGAGCTGCGTGGGGTGGCAGGGAGCGGTGAACACCGGCTCGGCGCCGTGCATCCATTGCGGCACGTTTTCCACAAACCGGAACGCCCAGGGCACGTCGGTGGGACCGCCGTAAATCTCGTGGTTCATCAGGTTGCCGATGCGGATGAGCGCGGCCACCAGCCCCACGGGCACCACCAGGCGGTCGAGTGTCCAGAGCATGGGGCGCTTGGTGACCCACCGGCTGAACATCCACACGGCCAGCAGAATGCCCGCCGTGCCGCCGTGGCTGGCCAGGCCGCCCTCCCACACCTTGGGAATTTCGCCCAGGTGCTGGCTGTAGTAGGCCCAGTCGTAGAACAGCACATGGCCCAGACGTGCACCCACGATGGTGGCCACCACCACATAGATGAACAGCGAGCCCAGCCATCGCTCGGGAGCGCCCTCGTGCTTGAAGATGCGGCTCACCACTTCGTAGCCGAACAAAAAGCCGATGGCAAACATGAGGCCATACCAGCGCACCGTCACCGGGCCGGAGAACAGATTGGGACTAGCCGTCCACGTCACAAAGTCGAGTATCATCAGCGTCGATTAATAATATAATGTAGATGTCCCGCTGAGCCACAGCCCAGCCAGGAAACATTCAGGGTGCAAAATTAGTGCAAACCGAGCGCAAAACAAGCAAGCTCGCTTGCTTTTTTGCCGAGGTGCCGCCTAATTTCGCGATTATGGCGCAAAATTAGTGCAAACCGAGCGCAATGGCAAGAAAACGTCAATCAAAATGCATTTTGATTGACAGTTAACTTGCCATTGCCGAGGTGCCGCCTAATTTCGAGGGCAAAGCCCTCAACATTAGTGCAAACCGAGCGAAAAACATCAAGCTTGCTTGAATGTTTTTCCGAGGTGCAGCCTGGTCACAGAAAAAAGTGGATTTCACATCGTTTCATAGCGAAAAATGCTCTTTTGTCGCGCCGCTTGATGATCTCAGTTGATATAGATACAGTATACTGGTGACCCGCAATGAAGAACAATGAGCGACAACTGGTCTTATTGTGGAATTCAGCTGCTTGTGAATGATTGTCCTTGATTGTCTTCAGTTGTCCTTAGGTGGGTTCTATAAATTGCTTGCGCCGAATTGGGCTTGATTGCTGAGCAGGTTTTGGCTCAAGCTGCGCGAAGCAGTAGCGGGCTACGGTTCAAGCAGTTGAGACAAAAGATGCCAGCAAGCAACCCAAGGCGGCCAAAACCATTCATTACATTTCAGCAATTTATAGAACCCACCTTGATTGTCTGTTTAAAGCCGGCAAGTGTGCCAGGGGCGCAGTCATGGGGCACTTTTTTGGGGCGATTTATGGCCCGAGGCTTAAACTTTGGCACGACTCTTGCAGTCTAAATCGGTGCAATTTCATTCAACCTTAACCAACACTAACTCAATCGCAAGGCAATGACCATTGTTATCAACCAACGCATCGTGCGCGGCGCGCTTGTCGTGGCTGTGGTGGGCCTGCTCGGCTGGCTCGCCTGGAACAAGATTGGCAGCGGGCGCACCATTATCGGGACGGAAGAGCTCACGGCGCTCGACCCCGACAATGCGGGCATCAACATCGCCGTGATGCAGCCGTGGCTGTGCGACACGGTGCTCGTGTTCGACGTCAGGCCGCCGCAGGAGCGCGACTACGACCGTTTCGACGTGGCGCGGTGCCTGATGCAGTGCGCCCAGCGGCTCAAGGCCGACAGCACTATCAGCCGCGTGTACCTCGCCGAGAGCGGCCGCCGCCTCTACTACATAGGTGGCGACGACTTCCGCAGCATCGGCCGCAAGTACGACCGCAACAGCCGGTGGGGCACCACCATGCTGGCCACCACCATTCCCACGGTGGCGCGCACGCTCAACGACAGCCTCGCCTTCGAGCCTAACCACGGCATGCTCGCCCCCGTGAACGACGCCGCCAACCTCAACACGCTCGTCACCCGCCTGATGAACCACGAGTCGCAGTCCAAGCTCAAGCAACTGGCCGAGGCGCTGTGGTGACGGAGTGTGGAATCAGATGATTAATAAAGTTTAACACTTTACCCCTAGATTCGCTGAAAATTCCAAAAAAGACGGGAAAAAGGTTGAATATTAGCCAGATTGTTTATACCTTTGTGCCGTTTTAATGCAAATGAACTGGGAAAAGTGGCCTCTTTCAAGTTGAATCTGAAGGCGTTGCCCTTTGAATCTCAGTCGGTTACCTATCGCCTGGGCGCTGACTTTTTTCCAGACGATGAGCCGGCGGAGGTCATTGCGGCCGACATCGAAGTCGAGGCGGTCATCGCTCGCAAGAGCGAGTGCGACTACGAGCTGTCGCTGAGCTGCCACGGCACGCTCACCATTCCGTGCGACCGTTGCCTCGACCCGATGGCCCATCAGGTCGACACCACCTACCGGCTCAGCGTGCGTCAGGAGGGCGAGAGCCTCGACGACAGCCGCGATAACCTGCTCGTGGTGCCCGAACAGTGGCGTGAGCTCGACATCGAGCCCATTGTGCGCGACACCGTGCTGCTCACCATCCCCATCATGCACACGCATGCCCCAGGCGAGTGCAACGAGCAGATGATGGAGCAGCTGCAGAGCCACCACGCGCAGCCTGGCGGCGAAGACGGCGGGCAGAGCGATGGCGGCGACGACCAGGCCACCGACCCCCGATGGGACGCACTGCGCAAACTCAAGAATAACAACTAAACAAAACTTATAACAACGAAATGGCACATCCTAAACGTAGACAATCCAAGACCCGCACGGCCAAGCGTCGCACCCACGACGTGGCTGTGGCTCCCACCATCGCTCAATGCTCCAACTGCGGCGCATGGCATGTTTATCACACCGTTTGCCCCGAGTGCGGTTACTACCGCGGCAAGAATGTGATGGGCGAGGAAGCTGCCGTCTGATGGCAAAGCCTGGTGGCGTGGGCCGGAATGGCTACCGCCACAGCATCACAACAGGCTTCGAACAACCAACGCGTGTATCCTAAATAAAGCAGCCGCACGACAGCCTTTATTTAGGATATGCATTTTTAAGGTTTTAACATCTCAGTATTGATTATGCTTTACGCAAAGATTACCGGCATCGCTTCCTACGTTCCCGACGATGTGCTCGACAACGAAGAGCTGTCGCGCATGGTGGACACCAACGACGAGTGGATCACCTCTCGCGTGGGCATCAAGGAGCGGCGCATCCTCAAGCAGAACGTGGGCTCCAGTTTCCTCGGCATCCAGGCCGTGAACACGCTGCTCGAGCGCACGGGCACCAAGCCCGAAGAGGTGGACCTGCTCATCTGCCCGACCAGCAACCCCGACTACCGCTTCCCATCGACGGCCTCGATCATCGCCCACAAATGCGGCATGGACGTGAGCTGCTACGCCTACGACATTCAAGGCGCCTGCGCTGGCTTCCTCGTGGGGCTCTACAGCGCCAACGCCTATGTCAAGGCCGGGCTTTACAAGAAAGTGATTGTGGTCAGCGCCGAGAAGATGTCGAGCATGACCGACTATCAGGACCGCGCCACCTGCCCGCTGTTCGGCGACGGCGCCGGAGCCATGCTGGTCGAGCCCACCGACAACCCCTCGGAGGGCATCATCGACGGCGTGTTCCACATCGACGGCAACGGGCTCGATTATCTGGTCTACAAAGCCGGCGGCTCGGCCATGCCCGCCAGCCAGGCAACGCTCGACGGACGCATGCATTACCTGTATCAGGAAGGGCGCGCCGTGTATAAGCACGCCGTGATCGACATGCTCACCTCGTCGCAAGACGTGATGAAGCGCAACGGCCTCAGCACCGACGACATCGACTGGTTTGTGCCCCACCAGGCCAACCTGCGCATCATCGAGGCCGTGGGCAGCCGCCTGGGCATCGACCCCGCCAAAGTGCTCGTCAACATCCAGCACCGGGGCAACACCAGCGCGGCCTCCATACCCATCTGCATCGACGAGTGCCGCGACCGCCTGCACAAGGGCGACAAGATGGTGCTCACCGCCTTCGGCGCCGGATTCACCTGGGGAGCCATCCTGCTCAACTGGTCGCTCTGAGCGTGCCGGCCAGTCTGGCCAGTCCGCCAATCAAGTAAATCAAAACCATCACCACCGCCATCCCGCCATCCCGGCAGGGTGGCGGTGATGCGCTATATGCCTCTAGTTTTTTTAGACGATGAGAGCATAAGTCCCAAATACACCCTTCAAATGAAGGGAAAAAAAGTCGCGAGGATGCCACCCTGGGGGTGGAATGCCGCAGTCAGAGTGGCCTCCTCCAGAGTAGCTTAGGTGACATCATCTTGCCCAGGCCTGCCGCTGCGGTGACCCTGAAGAATAAAGGGAACACATCTACTTTGGAGGCAACAGACCGATAGATTCTTTAGGAGGGTTCTATCAATTGCTTGAGCCGAATTGGGCTTGATTGCTGAGCAGGTTTTGGCTCAAGCTGCGCGAAGCAGTAGCGGGCTACGGTTCAAGCAGTTGAGACAAAAGATGCCAGCAAGCAACCCAAGACGGCCAAAACCATTCATTTCTATTTTGCAATTTATAGAACCTACCTTTAAAATTTGAGGATTTTGCGGTTTTGGTCAAAAAAAAATTTGAGGAAAAGAAAAGGATTTGTACCTTTGTGCCAGAAAAACGTTTAGTTATGGAACCCAATAGAATTTTTTAGCGGAAAATATATGACCGTTTGCTGAAATGGAAGCAGGAGAGCAATGGAAACAGCACTCTTCTCATAGAAGGTGCCCGACGCATAGGCAAATCAACTATTGTGAAATGCTTTGCGCGTAATGAATACGAAACCTTCATCCTCATTGACTTCACCACATGCTCGCGAGAAATAAAAGAGCTTTTTAATGATGTCTCCGACCTCAATTATATTTTCTTGAGGCTTCAGCTGGCTTATGGTGTGAAATTGGTTGAGCGCAAGTCGCTTATCGTCTTTGACGAGGTGCAGTTTCAGCCTCTTGCCCGTCAGGCCATCAAGTCGTTTGTGGCAGATCACCGTTATGACTACATTGAAACAGGCTCTCTGATTTCTATCCGTAAGAACACAGAGAACATACTGATACCCAGCGAAGAAGAGCGTATCAGCATGTATCCGATGGACTATGAAGAGTTTAGATGGGCAATGGGCGACACGGCAACTATCCCTCTGCTCCGCAGCGTCTGGGAGAATCCGCAGCCCTTGAAGGAAGCACACCTGAAGCTGATGCGCGATTTTCGCTTGTATATGCTGGTAGGCGGCATGCCTCAGGCTGTTGACTCCTATCTTGAATCTAACAATTTCGAGATAGTCGACCGCGCTAAAAGGCTTATTCTTGATTTGTATGACGAGGACTTTGGGAAAATAGACCCTACTGGCAAAGCTGCCCGTATCTTTGCCGCCATACCAGCCCAGCTGAACAACAATGCGTCGCACTATCGGGTTTCCCATGTTATTCCTAAAGCAAGGAGTGAAGACTATATCGAACTGATTGCGGAGATGGAGAAATCCAAGACGGTGAATATATGCCATCACTGTGACGATCCTAACGTGGGGCTTGGAAGTGCTGAGACATTGCAGCAATATAAGATGTTTGTCGGTGATACGGGTCTCTTTGTGACACTGGCTTTCCGCGACAAGGCGTTCACGGAAAATGTCATCTATGAGCGTCTGCTCAGTGATAAACTCGCTGCCAACCTTGGGTATTTGTATGAGAACATTGTTGCTCAGATGCTCACGGCTTCAGGCAACAGACTGTTCTATTACTCTTGGCCTACGGAGAGTGGAAAGCATAGCTATGAGGTTGATTTCTTGTTGTCACGCGGAACCAAGATTCTGCCGATAGAGGTGAAATCATCGTCTTATAAGACGCATGCTTCATTGGATGCCTTTTGCAAGAAGTTCTCGTCGCGTATCACCAATGATCGCTATCTTATATATACAAAGGATTATGCACGGAAGGATTCGGTAAGGTATCTGCCCACCTATCAGGCATTTTTCCTTTAGGTGTTTTCTTTTTTACGCTTTGCGCTGTGCCTGGCGGTGGCCGTGGCGAGGAAGATGACCGAAAATGCGATGAGCACCAGCATTGCCAGCAAGAGCAGATTGTGGGCGGGTGTTGTGACGGCGTCGGCGTCGGCGGCCAGCAGCGCATAGGTGTAGTTGAACGACAAGGCCAGGAAGAATCCGCTCACCATCACTGCCAGCGTGCGCCAGATGGTGCCCCAGAGGCTGTGACCGAACAGCTGCTTGTTGACGCAGGTGTAGCATAGCGGAATGAGGGTGTAGAAGACGTCGGAGGTGATGTCGGCGATGTCGTCGATCAGGAGCACCTGCATGCTCAGGAACACTTGTATGAAAAAGCCTTGCGGCAGAGTGTGGCGCGGGTTTTTGGGTGAATAGCGGAAAATGGCCCAGGTGGGAATGAGAAAGAAGCTTGAAATCATGAGCCACCCCCATCCCGGGTTGTGTTTCACCCATTGCATGGTTCGGTGCAGGAACCGCCACTCTCCGAGCTTGATGGGCTCCAGGTTGGCCGTCAGGGCGTCGTTGATGACGAAAATGCTGTCGATGGCCACACTGATGATGCCGAGAATCACGAGCATTTTCAGCGGCGGGAACGACACTTGCCGCTTGCCGTTGATGTAGTCGCTGATCATGTGTCCTGGCCTGAAGGCCAGTTGCACCAGCGTGTAGGGCAGTGAGCGTGAGTGCATTCCCCACACTTCGAGCGCTCCTTGCACGACGCTCTTCCATGAGATTTTACCGATTCCGGCCTTCTGCGAGCAGTGGGGGCAATAGTTGCCTGCAAAGGTGTTCTCGCAGTTGGCGCAATGGTGCAGCTCATTCTCGTCGAAGTCGTAGTTCAACGCATCAGAATGCCACTGCTGCAAATGCCGGTATAACTCTTTTAGGTTCATCTTCGGTGCTGTTGGTTGGATGAGGAGCGCCTCCCTTAATCGCAAATCGCCAACCGGCCGAATGGAGTCGATTGGCGATGTTTTCGGGTGGTCCCACTTGGGCTTGAACCAAGGACTCCCTGATTATGAGTCAGGTGCTCT
>CAMVDK010000027.1 GCA_947166165.1 uncultured Porphyromonadaceae bacterium | reverse complement strand
AGCGCCATGAGGCTCTCGTTGGAGCAGATGTTGCTGGTGGCCTTTTCGCGGCGGATGTGCTGCTCGCGGGCCTGCAGGGTGAGCACGAAGGTGCGCTTGCCGTCGGCGTCGGTGGTGGCTCCCACGATGCGCCCGGGCATCTTGCGGATGAGTTTCTTGCTCGTGCACAGGAATCCCACATAAGGGCCGCCGAAGTTCATGGGAATGCCGAGGCTCTGTCCGTCGCCCACGGCCACGTCGGCTCCCCACTCGCCGGGCGTCTTGACGGCTCCCAGCGCGCTGGCCACGCAGTTCATCACCAGCAGGGCCTTGTGCTGGTGGCAGAGGTCGGCCCAGCCGGTGTAGTCCTCGAGGATGCCGTAGAAGTTGGGCGTGGCCACGATGACGCCGGCCACGTCGTCGGCAGCGATTTTGGCCTCGAAGTCGGCGCGGCTGGTCACGCCGCCATCGGCGGCGATGTGCTCCACGGTGATGCCGTGGAACTTGGCATAGGTCTCCACGACGCGGATCACGTTGGGGTTGACGGTGTCGGAGATGAGCACCTTGTTGCGCTTCTTGGCGTTGGCCACGGCCATCATCAGCGCCTCGGCGGTGGCTGTTCAGCCGTCATACATCGAGGCGTTGCTCACCTCCATGCCGGTGAGCTCGGCCATCATGCTCTGGTATTCGAAAATGTACTGCAGTGTGCCTTGCGAAATCTCGGCCTGGTAGGGCGTGTAGCTGGTGAGGAACTCGCTGCGGCGTACAATGTCGGCCGCCACGGCGGGCGAGTAGTGGTCGTAGCACCCGGCGCCCACGAAGCAGGTGAGGGGCTCGTTGTAGCTGCCCAGCTCGTCGAAGAAGCGCCTGATTTCCACCTCGCTCATGGCCTGCGGCAGGTCGTAGTCGCGCTTGAACACGAGCTGCTCGGGGATGTCGCGGTAGAGGTCTTCGAGCTTCTGCTCACCGCAGGTGGCGAGCATCTGGCGGATGTCGTCGTCGGTGTGCGGGAAGAATTTATAAGTCATCGTTGTGATAAAGGTTTAGCAATGGTTGAATGAAAGAGGCAACCGGGCCAGCCCGTCGCTCTCGGCACTCTGGCTGGCCTGGCTGCGGGCTGATGTCACTCGCCGATGAGGGCCTTGTAGGCAGCGGCGTCCATGAGGTTGTCGAGTTCGCTCATGTCGCTGAGCTTGACCTTGATGATCCAGTTCTCGAAAGCGTCCTTGTTGACCAGTCCGGGTTCGTCCTCAAGGGCCTCGTTGGTCTCGACCACGACGCCGCTCACGGGCGAGAGCAGGTCGCTGGCGGCCTTGGTGCTCTCCACGGCGCCAAAGTCCTCGCCGGCGGTGACCTCGTCGTCGACGTCGGGCATGTCGACGTAGACCACGTTGCCCAGCTCGTGCTGTGCATAGTCGGTGATGCCGATGTAGCCGTACTCGCCTTCCACTCTCACATACTCATGCGACTCGCTGTAATAGAGTCCTTCGATAATCTTGCTCATTATTGAAATTGTTATTTGATGGTTGTTGTTGATTTTGGTTGGGGTGGTTTATTTCTTTTAGTTGGGCGTGTAGAAGCGCTTCTTGACGATGGTGGCGGGGAACACCTTCTTGCGCACCTGCACCTGGAGTTCGCCGCCCAGGTTGCCCACGGCGCGGTCGACCAGTGCGAAGGCGAGGCTCTTGCCCACGGTGATGCTGCGGTAGCCGGTGGTGATGTAGCCCACCTGGTTGCCGTCCATGTCGAGCACGGGATAGCCGTGGCGGGGGATGGCCTTGTCCTTGAGCTCGAGGCCTACGAGCTTCTTGGCGCTGCCTTCGGCCTTCTGCTGTGCGCAGGCGTCGCGGCCGATGAAGCCGCCCTCCTTGTCGAGCTTGCAGAACATGCCCAGCGTGGCCACGATGGGCGAGATCTCGGCGGTGAGCTCATCGCCGTAGAGCGGCAGGCCGGCCTCGAAGCGCAGCGTGTCGCGGCAGCCGAGTCCGCAAGGCTGCACGCCGGCGGCCATGAGCTGGTCCCACATCTTCACAATCACGGCCGGGGTGGCGTAGACCTCGAAGCCGTCCTCGCCGGTGTAGCCGGTGCGGCTCACGATGATCTGCTCGCCCTGGCAGTCGACCAGTTTGAAGGTGTAGAACGTCAGGTCGCTGCAGTCGATGCCCAGCACCTCTTTCATGGTCTTCTCGCCAGCAGGGCCTTGCACGGCCAGCTGGGCGTAGTGCTCGCTCTGGTTGTCGACCACGACGTCGAAGTCGCGCGCCTGCTCGTTGATCCAGGCCACGTCCTTGTCGATGTTGGCGGCGTTGATGACCAGGAAGAGGTCGTTCTCGCCCATCTTGTACACCAGCAGGTCGTCGACCGTGCCGCCGTCGGGGTAGAGCATCATGCCGTAGAACACCTTGCCGACAGGTGCGCCGGCAATGTCGTTGGTGAAGATGTAGTTGACAAATTTCTCGGCCTGGGGACCGGTGATGTGCACCTCGCCCATGTGCGAGACGTCGAACACGCCCACGTTCTGGCGCACGGCGTTGTGCTCGGTCTCGATGCCGTTATACTGGATGGGCATGTCGAAGCCCGCGAAGGGCGACATGAGCGCCCCTTGTGCCACATGCTTGTCGTGCAGACAAGTCACTTTGATTTCTTCTGCCATTTATCGGTTTAATTGATTAAAAGGTTAATAAAATTATTACTGTCAAGATTCATGATGATGCTGCCCAGTTGCACACCGGCCAGTGCCTGCTCGAGGGTGTGTCGCTCGAGCCTTGCGCCTCGCAGCCGCGGCAGGAGCTGCCCATCGAGGTCGCCGAGCAGGAAGAAGTCGCCGGCCACGTCGGCGTGCACGATCACGCCGTGGTTCAGCTCCAGGCTCACCTGCAGCTCGCCCACGCCCTCGATGCGGCCGTGCCTGACGGTGGTGCAGCGCGGGTTGCTGCCGTAGATGAACTGCGGGTCGAGGTAGGGCGGCATCAGCTCGTCTTCGATGGTGCGCACGTCGCCGGCCGTGAGGGTCACCTCGCCGTCGCACAGCGTGCGGCGCAGGTGGGCCATGAAGTGGGGCAGCGTGATGCTGCTGTGGCGGCTGATGGTGGTGATGCGGCTGGCCACGCTGCGCACGCCTTTCGACTGCAGCTTCGACTGCGAGGGGGTGATGGCCTGCGCCATGTGGGCCATGTCGGTGTCGTAGAGCATGGTGCCGTGCACGATGCTGCGCCCCGGCAGGTGGTAGAAGGCGTTGCCGCTCACCTTGTCGCCGCCCACGAGGATGTCGTTGCGCCCGCTGGCGCTGGCGTCGAGCCCCAGGGCGCGCAGCGCGTCGACCACCGCGCCGGTGTAGCGGCTGTAGGTGGTGGCCACGTTGTCGCTGCGGGTGATGTAGCTGAGCATCACGTTGCTGCGGTCGGCATACACGCATCCGCCACCGCTCTTGCGGCGGTAGGTGGCTATGCCGTGACGGCGGCAGTAGTCCAGGTTCACCTCGCTGTCGATGAGCTGGTTGCGGCCAAAAATCACCGTGGGCTCCACTTGCCACATGAAGAAGAGGTCTTCCTCTGCGATGATGCGTGCAGCCAGCTCTTCCATCGCCAGATAGAAGGGCAGTATGCGGGTCGCGGCGTCGGGCAGACACAGGTACTTCATCGTCACACTTCGAAAAAGAGTGGTCAAAGGTACGACTTTTTTCCGATATGGCAATGCATTTTCACCGCAATTTATCCACACCTCTGTTTTTTGTGCTTTTGGTGCTTCCGTCAGGCGGGTCGCGGCTTGCGGCGTGTTGCCCTTGACTTTTGCCGCTCAGGTTGCACGGTGGTGTTCCAAAAGGCTCGTTTTGGCGGCAAAAAACGAGATGTTTGCAATTTTTTATGAAAATTAAGGGGCAAAATAGTGCCTGTTTGAGAATTGGAGTATAATTTTGCGCTTTTAAATGTTGATGCGTATCTGCAGCATGGAAAAATGAGGATTGTTTCCGTCTGCTTCTTGATGTCGGCGAGGCCGTTGCGCCCCGCGATTGCGCAGGTGCCGCGGGTCTTGGCGATGCAGGAACGGACAAGTTTAATTAATAGTTTTATATGAAGAAAGTTTTAACACTCGCTGCTGCAGCTTTGTTGCTGGCAGGAACAGCGTTGGCGGTGCCGGCAAAGCCCGGTATACGCACCGTCACCCAGAGCGACGGCACCACCTTGCAGGTGCAGCAACTTGGTGACGAATTCCATCACAGCCTGGCCACGGCCGACGGCCTGACCATTGAGCAGGGCGACGACGGCGGCTACTACTATTGTTCGGCAAAAGGCATCACCACTATGCGTGCCCACGACGCTGCCAGCCGCTCGACCGCCGAGCAGGCGTTCCTGGCCCAGAACCAGGGAGAGTTCACCTTTGGCGCCCAGCAGTCGGCAGCCCAGCGTGCCCGCGCCCGCCAGGCTTCCGCTCCGCGGCGCGTGGGGCAGACACAGGTGCCCACCATGGGCAGCCCGCGCGTGCCCATCATCCTGGTGGAGTACAAGGACAAGAAGATGTCCAACACCGTGGCAGCCTTCGAGCAGCAGTACAAAACGGGTGCGAAGAGCGTGCTGAAGTATTTCACCGACCAGAGCAACGGCCAGTACACGCCTCAGTATGACATCTACGGCATCTACGCGCTGCCAAGCAACCGCTCCACCTATGGCGGCAACAGCGGCGGCAACGACAAGGGCGTGGCCCTGATGGTGTGCGATGCCATCGACAAGGCCGGCAACGACATCGACTGGAGCCTCTACGACAACGATGGCGACGGCGAGGCCGACGTGTGCATCGTGGTCTACGCCGGCGTGGGCGAGGCACAGTCGAGCGTGAGCAACTCCGTGTGGCCCTGCCAGTGGTCGCTCTCGTCTGGAGCATACTATGGCGACGGTTCGGGTGCGCAGACGCGCAACGGGGTGACCATCGACAAGTTTGCCGTGTTCAATGAGATTGCCGGCAGCAGCGACTATGGCACCACGATGGACGGCATCGGCACCTTCTGCCATGAGTTCTCGCACTGCCTCGGCCTGCCCGACTTCTACGAGACCACCTACAGCAACGGCTACTACGGCATGGGCAACTGGAGCCTGATGGACAGCGGTTGCTACAACGGCGGCACCGTTGATGGCGACACCCCCATCGGTTACAGCGCCTACGAGAAGAACTTCATGGGCTGGATCGACCTCATCACTCCAGTGGCCGGGACCAAGTACACCCTGCTCGTGTTCAACCAGGGCGGCAACGACCAGGCACTGCGGATCACCGCCCTCAACGACAATGAGTACTGGGTGCTCGAGAACCGCCGCAAGCAGGGTTGGGACCAGTATATCGCCGACGAGGGTGTGCTCATCACCCACTTCACCTATGTGGCCAGCCGCTGGGACGACAACACGGTGAACAACAAGGCCATCCAGCTGGCCACCGTCGTTCCCGCCGACAACAGCCTGAGCAGCAGCAACGAGACGCGCGACCTCTTTGGCGAGACCAACCACGCCTTCACCTCCACTTCGTCGCCGGCAATGAAAGCCAACATGAAGGCCAATGGCACGCTCGCCTCGTCGACTGGCGGCGCCGGAGCCGTCGACAAGCCCGTGAACGACATCTATCTCAACAGCGATGGAACCGCGTCGCTGTGGTACATCAAGGATGCCGCCCCCGACCCGGTGACGCTCACCGCCCCCGTGATGGGCGAGGCCACCGAAGTGGGCCAGACATCGTTTGTCGCCAACTGGACCCACACGCCAGCCATCAGCTGCACCTACACGCTGCAGGTGACGCGCGGCACAGCCGTCGTGGCCGAGGTGACCGGGTTGACCGATTTGTTCTACAACGTCACCGAACTTACGGCCGGAACCAGCTATACCGTCAAGGTGAAGGCCGTTCCCGTCTATGCCGAGCAAGGCACCGAGAGCGAGTGGTCGAACGCCGTGAACGTGACCACCGCTGCCGCGAGCACCCTGCCGCTGCTCGACACTCCCGTGATGGCCGACGCCAGCGAGGTGACCGGCACCTCGTTCAAGGCATCGTGGACCCACAGCGCCACGCCGGCCTGCACCTACACGCTCATGGTGCAGAACAGCTACGGCGGCGTGGTGCTCGAGCAGGAAGGCATCACCGCCAAGAGCTATGTCGTGACCGACATGATCATGGGCGGCACCTACACCTTCCGCGTGAAGGCGGTGCCCGTCGACGCCACCACCGCGCAGGAGAGCCTCTGGAGCGCCGACAAGACGGTCACCCTGCCCACCGAGCCGGGCATCAGTGTCGACATCACCAATGTGGAGATCACCTGTGCTGAAGGCTCCGAGGGACGCGGGTCGTTCATGATTTCGGGCGAATATCTCGACGAGAACACCGACGGCACCATCACGCTCAACGACCCCAACGGCGTGTTCCGCCTGGGCAAGACCGTGGTGAGCGGCTACAGCATCATGGCCGGTGCCGTGATCAACGTCTACTTCACTCCCGAGAACGCCGGCACCTACCAGGCCACGGCCACGGTCAACTTCCCGGGCTGCGACCCCATCGTGGTGAACATCAACGGCACCGCCACCATGGTCAAGGATGTGCCCGTGATGAGCGAGGCCAGCGACATCCATCCCACCTCGTTCCGCGCCACTTGGACCCCGGTGCGCCACGCACAGAGCTACACGCTCTACGTCGACCAGCAGAGCCAGGGCGCCGTCGAGCTCCTCAGCGAGGACTTCACCGGCCTGACGCAGAGCTCGACCGTGAACATTGGCAACTACATGGACAACTTCCTGAGCAATCCGGGTTGGACGGGCAAGCGCGTGTTCCTCGAGAACGGCGCCCTGCGCCTGAACGAGCGCACGGCCGGCGGCGGCTACATCACCACCCCCGAGCTTGACCTGAGCGGCAGTGGCGGCCTGGTGACGGTGAAAATCAACGCCAAGGCCTACAGCACCAGCGACAACAACGTGTGGCTCACGGTGAAGACCGACAACGACAGCAAGCAAATCAACCTGACCAACGTCGCCACCGACTACACCGTGGTCGTGGGCTGCACGGCTGCCGAGGGGCAGAAAGTGACCATCGCCGCGCGCGATGAGAGCCGCAAGCGCGCTTTGCTCTACAATGTGTCCTTCTTCAGCGGCGACGCCACCGCCCAGAACGCCCCCGCACGAATCGCAGAGCAGGGCGACAGCACCTCGCGCGTCATCACCGGCATCACCGACGCCACCTATGTGGTGAGCGACCTCGCGCGCGAAGGCACGTTCAACTTCAAGGTCGAGGCCGTCTACACCGACGGCACCACCTCGGCCGCCAGCAACATCGAGACCGTCACCCTCGGTGGCGACGACGAGCCCGTTTGGAAGCTTGGCGACGTCAACGCCGATGGCAACATCGATGTCTTAGACATGAACATCCTCATCAACATTGTGCTCGAGAAAGACAATGCCGACAACTACGAGCGCCGCGCCTACATCATGGGTGGCGACACAGTAGGCATCGAGGATATCAACGCGTTGATCAACATTCTGTTGGCTCAATAACGGCTTTTGGCCGATGTGACCCGATATTGAGGGGGGGGCTGGCGCAGGCTATGGCGTCAGCCCCCTTTCAGCATCGGTGGCAAAGGGTGGCAGACCAAGGCCGTCTTCGTTTTTTGCCATCATGACGGCTGCACAGGCGCAGTGGTGGAGATATTTCTGATTTTTGGTTTTTTTGCAGTTTGACTAAGTGTTGTTTCGCATATTCGTAGTAATTTTGCACTTTCAATAGCCGCACTATGGCGGCAGAATCATCCATTAAATAGAGTTGTATGAAGAAAATCTTGACCTTCGCTGCCGCCGCGATGCTTGCGGCCATAGTGGCGAACGCAATTCCGGCAAAGCCGGGACTGCTGACTATCGCACAAAGTGACGGCACCACCGTGCAGGTGCAGCAACTGGGCGACGAGTTCCACCACAGCCTGGCCACGGCCGACGGGTTGACCATCGACCAGGGCGCCGATGGTGACTACTACTATCTTTCGGCCACAGGGCTGACCACAATGCGCGCCCACAATGCCGCGAGCCGCTCGGCCGCCGAGCAGGCCTTCGTGGCGCAGCATGCCGGCCAGTTCACCTTGTCGGCCTTGCAGCAGGCTGCCCAGCGCAGCGGCCAGCAGCGCGCCCGCAAGGCTCCCGCTCCGCAGCGCGTGGGGCAGACACAGGTGCCCACCATGGGCAGCCCGCGCGTGCCCATCATTCTTGTTCAGTATACCGACAAGAAGATGTCCAACCCCGTGTCGGCCTTCGAGCGCCAGTACAAGACCGGCCCGAAGAGCGTGCTGCAATACTTCACCGACCAGAGCAACGGTCAGTACACACCGCAGTATGACCTTTACGGCATCTACGACCTTCCGCAGAACCGCGCCACCTATGGCGGCAACAGCGGCGGCAACGACAAGGGTGTGGCCTTGATGGTGTGCGACGCCATCGACAAGGCTGGCGACGACATCGACTGGAGCCTCTACGACAACGACGGCGACGGCGAGGCCGATGTCTGCATCGTGGTCTACGCCGGCGTGGGCGAGGCGCAGTCGAGCGTGCGCAACTCGGTGTGGCCCTGCCAGTGGCAGCTGAGCTACGGCGAGGCCTACGGCGACGGACGCGGAGCGCAGACGCGCAACGGCGTGCTCATCGACAAGTTTGCCGTCTTCAACGAGGTGGGCGGCTACAGCGACTATGGCACAACCCTCGATGGCATCGGCACCTTCTGCCACGAGTTCTCCCACTGCCTCGGTCTGCCCGACTTCTACGAGACCACCTACGGCAACGGCTACTACGGCATGGGCAACTGGAGCCTGATGAACAGCGGCTGCTATAACGACGACGGCAACACCCCCATCGGCTACAGCGCCTACGAGAAAGAGTTCATGAGCTGGATCACTTCGGTTGAGCCCACCGACAACACGCAGTACACCCTGCCCGTGTTCAACCAGGGAGGCAACGACATGGCTCTGAAAATCACCGCCCTCAACGAAAATGAGTTCTGGATGGTAGAGAACCGTCGCCAGCAGGGTTGGGACCAGTACATCCCCGACGAGGGCGTGCTCATCACCCACTTCACCTATGTGCCCAGCCGCTGGGAAGACAACACGGTGAACAACAAGGCCGTCCAGCTGGCCACCATCATTCCCGCCGACAACAGCCTGAGCAGCTACAGCGAGTCGCGCGACTTGTTTGGAGAATCAAATCACCGGTTCACGGCCACGAGCAACCCCTCGATGCGCGCCAACATGTATGCCAGCGGCGTGCTGGCCAGCAGCACTGGTGGCGCCGGCGCGGTCGACAAGCCGCTCACCGACATCTATCTGAACGACGACGGCACCGCCTCGCTGTGGTACCGCCGGGGCTACATCGTCAAGGAGGACCCCGAAATCACAGCCATCGACAGCATCACTGGCACCGGCTTCACGGCCCGCTGGACGCCGGGCCAGAGCGTGGCCGACTACACGCTCTATATGATCGACCTCGACGCTCCGCTGCCCGATGTGGAACTCGTCATGAGCGAGACCTTCCCCATCGAAAAGTTCACCAAGGAAGGCGCAATGGAAATCAGCACCCAGCTCGACAGTCTGATGGACAATGCCGGTTGGACGGGTGCCGGCCTCTTCATGCAGGCTGGCGGCATCCGCCTGGGTTCGGGCACCAAACTGGGCGAACTCACCAGCCCGGCGCTCGACCTGAAGGGCTCAACAACACTCACCGTGAAGGTGAACGTGCGGCCCTACAGCTCCGATAGCGATGTGAAGTTCAACGTGGCCTATGGCGACCAGGTGAAGAACCTCACGCTCCAGGCCGGCGACACGGCGGCCATCGTCCTGCAGTTCGACGATGTGACCGATGGCGGCAAGGTGAGCTTCACCACCACTGCCACGCGCAAGCGTGCCGTGATCAGCGGCATTGAGTTCTACAATGGCGAATTGGTCGAGCCGGTGGGCACCCTCCGTGCCCCAGTGGAAACGGGCAGCGACTACGCGCGCACCATCGAAGGCATCACCGACACATGCTACACTGTCACCGGCCTGAACGCCGGACACCAGTACCGCGTCAGCCTGCGCGCGCGCTTCACCGACGACACGCGCGGCGATTGGTGCACGCCCTGGACGGTGCAGCTGCTCGGCGACCTCCCCATCGAATATGAGCAGGGCGACGTGAACGGCGACCACCGCGTCGACATCGACGATGTGAACATCCTTTTGAACATCATCCTCGAGAACGACAGCGCCGACAACTACGACGGCCGCGCCTACATCCTGGGAGGCGACACCGTGGCCATCGACGACGTGAACTCCCTGATCAACATCCTGCTCGCGCAGTGATAGCATATCGGTGTTGAGAAGCCCCGCCGCGGGGCTGACTCAATCGCCACTCCAAAGCACATCCGCCCACGGCACGCGATGCCTGGGTGGATGTGTTCGATTAAGAAAACCAAACGAAAAGATGTCATGACGATGAAACGGAAAATGACAGTGCTTGCTGCGGCGTGCTGCGCCGCACTATCAGCGCTCGCTGTGCCGGCCAATCCGCGACGGGTGGCGTTGCCGCAGACCGACGGCACGAGCGTGGGCGTGCGCCTGCTGGGCGATGAGTGGCACAGCCGCCTGGTGACCGCCGACGACGGGCTGGCGGTGTGCCGCGACAGCGCTGGCGATGTGTACTACAAACTCGATGGCCGCACGACGGCGGTGCGCGTCCACGACCTGGCCGACCGCAGCGCGGCCGAGCGGGCCTTTGTCGAGGCCCACCGTGCCGCACTCACCACGATTGCGCCTCCCTCCGAGTGGCAGCTCGCCCGGCGCGCGTCGGCAGGCCCGCGGCGTGTGGGCTCCACACAGGTGCCGGTAACCGGCTCGCCGCGCGTTCCCATCCTCCTGGTTCAGTACACCGACAAGCCGATGGCCAACCCGCTCGACGCATTTGTGGCGCAATACACCGAAGGCGACACAAGCGTCTACCAGTACTTCGTCGACCAGTCGTGGGGACAGTATGAACCGCAGTTCGACGTCTACGGCATCTACAGCCTGCCCTCGACGCGTGCCACCTATGGCGCGCACGGCTACCGCTCCGGGCGTGAGGTGAACGACATCGGCGTGGGGCGGATGGTGTGCGACGCCATCACGCAGGCCGGCAGCGACGTCGACTGGAGCGTGTACGACAACGATGGCGACGGCGAGGTGGACGTGTGCATCGTGGTCTATGCCGGCGTGGGCGAGGCGCAGGGCTACGTCGACGACAGCGTGTGGCCCTGCCAGTGGAACCTGAGCTCGGCCAGCTACTACGGCGACGGCACCGGGCCGCAGACGCGCAACGGCAAACGCATCAACCGCTTCGCTGTGTTCAACGAACTGCATGGCCGCGACGACGACGGCTCGCAACTCGACGGCATCGGCACCTTCTGCCACGAGTTCTCGCATTGCCTCGGACTGCCCGACTTCTACGAGACCACCTATAAATACGGCTACTATGGCATGGGCAACTGGAGCCTGATGTGCGGCGGGTGCTACAACAACGATGGTTACACCCCGTGCGGCTACACGGCCTACGAGCGTGCCTTCATGGGCTGGATGCAGCTCACCGAAGCCACGGCCGGCACCCACTACCGCCTGGCCGACATCGCACTGCCCAACGCCCAGGCGGTGAAAATCACCAACGATGCCAACGCCAACGAATACTACATCCTCGAAAACCGCCAGCAATCGGGCTGGAACGCCTATATGGCCGGCGAGGGAATCATGGTGACCCATGCGACCTACGATGCCTACGCCTGGCAGCACAACACAGTGAACAACACGTCGATGCAGCGCATGACCATCATCGCCGCCGACGGAGTGGCCTCCGACAGCACCGAGGTGGGCGACCTCTATCCCTGGCAGGGCAACGACTGCCTCACCGACACGTCGACGCCACCGGCCGCCGTCAACGCTGGCGGCTTGATGGGCAAGCCGGTCACCCACATCAAGAGCGATGGTGACGGGTGGATGTCGTTCGATTTCATGCGCAGCGAGCCGCTGAAGGGCGACCTGAACAGCGATGGCCTCGTCGACATCGACGACGTGAACATCGCCATCAACATCGTGCTCGAAAAAGAGGCCGATGCCGCTGTCGTCGCGCTCGCCGACCTCGACCAAAGCGGAACAGTCGACATCGCCGACATCAACGCCCTGCTCAACATCATCCTCACCCAATAAGAGTAGGGTCTCGCCCAGGCGTGGCCGGTTGGCCGAGTCAAACTGCTGTCGGTATGCGCCATCGGGTATACGTCGTCGGTAGGAAGGTGTGTCATAAATGATAAGCACGCTTCGCGTGGAAATCTGCGATTAAGCGAGAGCAAACAAGAACTCGTTCTTGGTTTGCAGAGCGAGAGCAGATTATCAAAATCTCTCAAATCTTTTTCAAATCTAACAAAAGTATTAAATAAAAAATATTGAATGATTTGACATAGATTTGAAAGATTTCCCGCCGATAGGCGGCCTATTTTTCGAAACACCATAATTATGACACACCCTCGGGTGGCCGCGTCCAGTAGGGTCTCGCCCAGGCGTGGCCGGTTGGCCGAGTCCAGTAGGGCTTCGCCTTGTTGCCGAGGCGCACATCGATAGATGTGCAAATTTCTTTAACCCCACATTAAGGAGCCGAGCCAACGGCGCGGCGACGTATGTGGGGGCCAAGATCCGCAAAGCAAAACTACGTCGAAAGACGTAGGAGTTCACCGATTCAGCATCTTCGCCCCGATTCGCAATGGGCACCAATTATATTAAATAATGCAAAAAGCGTAAACTCAAAGTGCCGTATTCGGTCTAATATGTGTATATTTGCAGATTGAGATGAAACGAACGTTTATGATATTGCTCGCGTGTGCGGCATTGGGAATGCCGTGTGTGCATGCTGCCGGCGACAGCGCCGACGGCCGTGCGCACACCGAGCTGGCCACAGCCGAGGCCTCTGCTCAAGGTGGAGTGGGGCACATGGTGCTGACGGCCGGTGAGAGCGACATCGTGTTCGGTGTTTACTCCATCACAGGGCAATTGTTGCGCACGGTGAAGGTGGCTGCGGGCAGCCGCGTCACCATCGAGATGCCTAAAGGATTCTACATCGTGCGGTGTGGCAATCGTGGCTCGCGCAAAGTGGTGGTGCGATGATACTGGCCGAGTTATTCCCCTATGCCGATATGGTCTACAACGTCCTCTGGGCGGTGTATGTGGTCACTGTTGTCGGAACGGTGGGAGTGATTATCGGCGAAAACCGGAATCCCGTCAAATCGTTGGCTTGGGTCACCGTGCTGCTGTTGCTGCCGGCAGTGGGGCTGGTGCTGTATTTCCTGTTCGGTCGGTCGATCAAACGAGTCCATCTGATTTCTCGCAAAGATCTGCGCCGGCTCAAAGCCACCACCACCCCCGAGTCCGCTGCGAGTGAGTTGCCCGAAGGGTTTTCCGACTTGTCGTCGCGTCAGGCGCGGTTGGCCAAGTCGCTCGTTGGCGCTCCCGTGTATGCCGGTAACCACATCGATATTTTCACCGCCGGCAAGGAGAAATTTGATGCCTTGAAGCGCGACTTGCAAGCGGCCAAGAACTACATTCATCTTCAGTACTACATCTTCGAGAACGACGTCATCGGCCACGAGATGCGCGACATCTTGGTGGCCAAGGCCCGCGAGGGGGTGGAGGTGCGTGTGACCTACGACCACGTGGGGTCGTTCACCATCAACGCCGCCTTCTTCCAGCGCATGCGCCGCGAGGGGGTTGACGCGCATGCCTTTTTGCGGCTCACGTTCACCCAGTTGGCCAACCGGCTGAACTGGCGCAACCACCGCAAGCTGGTGGTGGTTGACGGACGCGTGGGCTACATAGGTGGCATGAACATTGCCGACCGCTACGTGACGGGCGCGCGCGGCCGTAAGCCCTGGCGCGACACCCACCTGCGCATCACCGGCCCGGCGGTGGCCGGGCTTTGCCACACGTTTGCCATCGACTGGAACTTCATGCGCCGCGAGTTGCTCACGCTCCCCATCCCGGCCATAGCACCGCAGGCGGTGCATCCGGGCAGCGACTGGGTGCAGGTGCTTCCCAGCGGCCCCACGGGGCAGTGGAGCAACATCATGTCGGTGCTGCTCAAGGCCATCGGCGACGCCAAGCAGAGCGTGTGGATCCAGACGCCTTATTTCCTGCCCAACGACGCGCTGCTCAAGGCGCTGCAGACCACGGCCCTGAGTGGTGTGGATGTACGGCTGATGCTGCCCCGGCGCAGCGACAGCCGCCTGTTACGGTTGGCGGCTGGCAGCTATCTCAAGGAGTGTCTGTTGTCGGGAATCAAGGTGTATTTCTATGAGCCGGCGATGCTGCACAGCAAACTCATCGTGGTGGACGACGACTTCACGACCACCGGGAGCACGAATTTCGATTTCCGCAGTTTTGAACACAACTTTGAGTGCAACGTGCTCGTCTACAGCCGCGAGTTCAACCAGCGCATGCGGGCGGTGTTCCAGGCCGACCAGCGGCAGAGCACGCGCATCATCCTGAGCCACTGGCGCCGCCGGCCGGTGATGGTGAAAGCGGCCGAGAGCCTGGTGAGGCTGCTCAGTCCCATACTGTGAGAAGGTAAGGTCAGAACATCAACACGTTGATGCCGCCCATCAGCGTGCCCAGCAGTGCTCCGAGCCAGACGATGGCGCGGAGTTCGCGCTTCATCACCCCGAGGATGAGCTGCTCGAGCTGGGCGACGTCCATCTCGGCCAACCGCGCCTGCACCATGTGGCTGACGTCGATGGCTTCCAGGGCGCGGGGCAGCTGGGTGGTCACCAGCTGGCGGTACAGTTTCAGCAGCGAGGCCTTGAGGTGTTCCAGTTGCTCGTCTTTGCCGCTCACCAGGTCGCTCATGGGGCGCGAGAGCAGTTTGTCGACCTCGGTGGTGATCAGGTCGCCTACGATTTGCCCGGAATTGTTGCTCAGCATCTCGTTGATGTTTTTTGCCAGTGCTTTCTCGACGGGCGTGGCCAGGGCGTCGATGAAGTTGCTCACGGTGTCCTGTCCGCTTTTGCCGAACAGGCGGCCGATGCCGCGCTTGATGGCGTCGCCTATTCCGCCTCCATGCCCGATGCCGCCTTCGGCCAGAGCGTCGCCCAGCTGGTGGCCGAAGCCCGACATCTTCTTCATCACGTGGTCGACGGCCACGTGAGCGATTTGCCGGCCGATGGCCTCGTCGGTGAGCTTGTGCTGGATCAGGCGGGTGAGTTCCTCGTTGCTGCTGGTGGTGAGCGCGTTGATTTCGTCGTCGCTGATAAAGTGCGACAGGTATTGGCGCAGCGGCTCCGGGCAGTGCTTCAGCGAGTCGAAGTAGCGGTCGATGGCCTGGGCGATGCGCAAGGTGATGTCGTCGCCCAGCAGGGTGCGCTCGAACACCTCGCTGTTCATCAAGTTGCGGCTGATGGTGTCGCCCACCGAGCCGGCGATACGTTCGCGTTCTTTGGGAATAAGGCCGGGGGTGAAGGGCACATGCCAGCCCATGATGTATTTAGCCTGGTGGGGACGGAAGAGCATGCGTATGGCCACCTCGTTGGTGATGTAGCCAATCACGCCGCCCACCACCGGAGCGAGGAGGTAGGGGAGCAGTGCCGCCATGGCTCAGTCTTTTTCCAGATAGGTGTATCCGTAGAGTCCGCTGCGGTAGTTGCGCACAAACTCGTTGCCCTCGTCGGCGGTGATGCGGCCCGAGCGGATGCTCTCGGTGACCCACGACTCCACGTTGCGCACCAACTGCTTGGGCGAGAACTGGACGTAGTCGAGCACCTCGGCCACGCTCTCGCCGTCGATCACCTGGTTGATTTCGTAGTGGTCCTTGTAGACGTCGATGTGCACGGCGTTGGTGTCGCCGAACAGGTTGTGCAGGTCGCCCAGGATTTCCTGGTAGGCTCCCACGAGAAACACGCCCAGGTAGTAGTGCTCGCTGGGTTTGAGCTTGTGCACGGGCAGCGAGTGTGTGATGCCCTGCGGCGAGATGAAGTTGGCGATTTTGCCGTCGCTGTCGCAGGTGATGTCTTGCACGGTGGCCTGCCGGTTGGGCTGCTCGTTGAGCCGCTGCAGGGGCACCACGGGGAACACCTGGTCGATGGCCCAGGAGTCGGGCAGCGACTGGAAGAGCGAGAAGTTGCAGAAGTATTTTTCGGGCAGCATCTTGGCCACGGCTCGCAGTTCCTCGGGAGCGTGCTTCATGCCCTCGGCAATGGCGTTCACGTCGCGGGCCACGCTCCAGAACAGCTTCTCGACCATGGCGCGCGTGCGCAGGTCGATGAGGCCGAGGCTGAACCGGTCGAGGGCCTCGTCGCGGATTTGCAGCGCGTCGTGCCAGTCCTCGAGCAGGCGGGCCTTGTTGATTTTGTCCCATATTTCGTGCAGGTCGCGCACCAGCTCGTCGTCGTGCTCGGTGACGGTGTCTGTGTCCTCGTCCCACTCAGGGAGCCCGGCGGTCTCGAGCACGTTCATCACCAGCACCGAGTGATGGGCGGTGAGCGAGCGCCCGCTCTCGTTGATGATGTTGGGGTGGGGGATGCCGTTCTTGTTGCTGGCATCGACGAAGGTGTAGACGGCGTCGTTGACATACTCCTGGATGGAGTAGTTCATCGAGTAGCCGCTGGCGCTGCTGCGCGAGCCGTCGTAGTCCACGCCCAGGCCTCCGCCTATGTCGACAAACTCGGGCTGGTAGCCCATCTTGCACAGCTGCACGTAGAATTGCGCCGCCTCGCGCAGGGCGTTCTTGATGCGGCGTATTTTGGTCACCTGGCTGCCGATGTGGAAATGGGTGAGCTTGAGGCAGTCCATCATTTTGTGCTCGCGCATGAAGTCGAGGGCGGTGAAGAGCTCGCTGGTGTTCAGCCCGAACTTGCTGCGGTCGCCGCCGCTCTCCTCCCACTTGCCGCTGCCGCTGCTCGAGAGCTTGATGCGCACGCCGATGTTGGGCTTGATGCCCAGTCGCTGCGCCACGTCGCTGATGAGTTTGAGCTCGTTGAGTTTCTCCACCACGAGGAAGATGCGGCGCCCCATCTTCTGCGCCAGCAGGGCCAGTTCGATGTAGCCCACGTCCTTGTAGCCGTTGCAGATGATGATCGACTTGTCGTTCACCTCGCTGGCGCTGATGGCCAGCACGGCGTGCAGTTCGGGCTTGGAGCCGGCTTCGAGGCCGATGTTGAACTTCTTGCCGTGGCTCACGATTTCTTCCACCACCTGGCGCATCTGGTTCACCTTGATGGGGTAGATGACAAAGTTGTCGCCGGTGTATTCATACTCCTTGGCGGCCTTCTTGAAGCAGCTGGCAATCTTCTCGATGCGGTTGTCGAGGATGTCGGGGAACCGGAGCAGAGTGGGGGCGGTGACGTTGCGCGTGCGCAGTTCTTCCATCACCTCGACCAGGTCGACCGACACGCAACTCTGCTTGGGCGTGACGGTCATGTGGCCCTGTTCGTTGATTGAGAAATACTTCAGGCCCCAGCCTTTGATGTTGTAGAGTTCGGCGCTGTCGTCGATGCGCCATTTGTTCATTCCAGTCACGGCGATGATGGTGTTAATAGGGGTTCAACGGTTTCAGTCTGCAAATATACTATTTTTTTAAATAAGTGGAGGGGTGGGGCCGATTTTTTTGCCGATTTGTCGTGCCGGGGGTCACTGCTGGGTGTCGAGATAGACGCCTACGGAGGCGATGAGCGGACAGGCGCGGCTTTCAGCGATGGTGAAGCGCAGCCGCGTGGCGGTGACCGTGTCGAAGCACACGATGCGGCGGTGCCCGATGGTGGTGAGCGACTGCTGGCCGGTGCCGGCCAGGGTGTCGGTGAGCGGCTGCCAGCGGCCGCCGACGAGTGCCTCGAGCTTGAATCGCGCCACGCGCTGCCCCATGGCGATGGCCTCTTCGGCCACGAAGCGGTTGAAGGCTACGGGCCGGCCGAAGT
>CAMVDK010000026.1 GCA_947166165.1 uncultured Porphyromonadaceae bacterium | reverse complement strand
GTCTATGTGCCTGCCGACGACTTGACCGACCCGGCTCCGGCCACCACCTTCAACTTCCTCGACGCCACCTGCGTGCTCAGCCGCAAAATCGCCGAGCTGGGCATCTACCCGGCTGTCGACCCGCTGGCGTCGACGTCGCGCATCATGGACCCGCACATCATCGGCCAGGAGCACTACGACGTGGCCCAGCGTGTGATCCACCTGCTGCAGAAGTACAACGAGCTGCAGGACATCATCGCCATCCTCGGTGTCGACGAGCTCAGCGACGAGGACAAGCTCGTCGTGTCGCGCGCACGCCGCGCGCAGCGCTTCCTCTCGCAGCCCTTCTTCGTGGCCGAGCAGTTCACCGGACTGCCGGGCGTGATGGTGCCGCTGGCCGAGACCATACGCGGTTTCAAGATGATCCTCGACGGCGAGGTGGACCACCTGCCCGAGCAGGCCTTCCTGAGCGTGGGCACCATCGACGAGGCCATCGCCAAGGGCGAGAAGCTCCTCGCCGAGGCAGCGGCCGGCTAAACAGAGAACAACGGCACATATATAAATAAATATATATGTGTGTGATAATCCTATAACCCCTATTATCAATCATGACACTCAAGATCATTTCGGCCGAGCAGATCGAGTTTGAAGGCACTGTGACCCAGGTCACGCTTCCCGGCGTGATGGGCAAGTTCCAGGTGCTCAACCACCATGCCGCGCTGATTGCAGCCCTGACATCGGGTCCGGTGGCCTACGTGACCGAGACCGGCGAGCAGCAGCAGCGGCACATCGACGGCGGTGTGGCCGACATCAAGGACAATGTGGTGAGTGTGTGCATCTACTGAACGCTATGAAGAAAGCAATAACAGCGATTATCGCACTGGTGATTGTGGGGCTGATGGCCTTTGGCTACTGGCGCGCCGCGCAGCACGGCCACGACCCCAACGCCGAGGTGAACCCCAAGGAAATCATCTACGAGCACCTGGGCGACGCCTATGGGTGGGAAATCCCGTTCTCGCACGACGTGCGCATCCCGCTGCCCGTGATTGTGAAGGGCGACAACGGCTGGCACTGCTTCATGAGCTCGCGCATCACCGGCGGTGAGACCTACGAGGGCTACAAGATCTCGGAAAGCGAGGACCACCACGGCAAGGTGGTGCAGGTGCTTGCCGACGGCTCGGAGAGCCGCCCGCTCGACCTGTCGGTGACCAAAAACGTGGCCGCCATCCTTGTGGCCGCCCTTGTGGTGATCCTGCTCGTGATGAAGGTGCGCAACTGGTACAAGCGCAACGGCATGAAGGCCCCCCGGCGCGGCACTGCGCTGCTCGAGGTGATTGTCGACTATGTGTACACCGACACCATCCGCCCCATCATGGGCAAGGAGGCGCCCAAGTACGCCCCCTACCTGCTCACGGTGTTCTTCTTCATCCTCACCATGAACCTGCTGGGCTTGATGGTGATATTCCCCGGCGGCGCCAACCTGACGGGCAACCTGGCCGTGACGATGGTGCTGGCGGTGATCACCTTCTTGGTGATCAACCTGACGGGCACGCGCGAATACTGGAAGGAAATCCTCTGGCCCGATGTGCCACTTGGCCTCAAGTGCCCGGTGCCCATGATGCCCTTCATCGAGATCCTGGGCATGTTCACCAAGCCCGTGGCCCTCATGATCCGTCTGTTCGCCAATATGATGGGCGGCCACATGGTGGTGCTGGTGCTCATGCTGCTCATCTTCATCTTCACGTCGATGTTCGGCGCGATAGTGGGAGGAGCCACAGCGGTGTTCTCGCTGGCATTCACACTGTTCATGCTCGCGCTCGACACACTGGTGAGCTTCATCCAGGCCTACGTGTTCACCATCCTGTCCACCATCTTCATCACGATGGCCCACGTGCAGCCCCATCACCACGAGTGAGATAAAGCGAACAATATTCAACGAAACAAATAAACAGAACAATAACTATTAAAACTTTACGACTATGTTAGGAATGATTTTAGCAGACGCTATTGCCAACTGTGGCGCAGCACTGGGTGCAGGTATCGCAGCTATCGCAGCAGGTATCGGTATTGGTAAGATTGGCGGCTCGGCCATGGAGGCCATCGCCCGTCAGCCCGAATCGACCGGCGACATCCGCAGCAACATGATTGTGATTGCCGCTCTGATCGAGGGTGTGGCATTCGTGGCGCTGATTGTCTGCTTCCTGGCCATCTTCATCGCTTGATGAATGCAAGAATAAAAGTCACGCGCTAACCATTTTTAATCGTTAGGTATGGAACTTTTCACGCCTGAATTTGGCTTGGTGTTCTGGATGTTCATCGCCTTCGGCATCCTCTACTTTGTGCTGGCCAAGTGGGCCTGGCCTCCAATCATCAAAGGACTGGAGAACCGCGCCGACCTGATCGACAAGGGTGTTGCCTTCGCCGAAGAGTCGAAGCGACAGCTCGACGGTGCTCGCGCCGAGGCCGACAAGCTGCTCGCCGAGGCACGCCAGCAGCAGGCCGAAATACTGCGCGAAGCCGCCAAGATGCGTAATCAGATAGTTGAGAACGCCAAGGGCGAGGCAGCCGTCGAGGCCAAGAAGGTTTCAGATGCCGCCATCGTCTCGATTGAGCAGGCCCGCAAGGAGAGTGAGAAACAGCTGCGCCACGAGATGGGCGAAATCGCCCTCCAAATCGCCGAAAAGGTGCTGCGCAAAAACGTGAGCACCGACCAGGCACAGCGCGAGCTGGTGGAGCAATACATGAAAGAGGTAAAGACCAACAATTGATGCGCTATGAACGACGGACTCATTCCCAAGCGTTATGCCAAGGCCCTGTACAAGCTGTCGCTCGAGAACGGCGACACCGACCAGATTTATGAGCTGCTCAAGCCTATGAGCATGGGCTTGCGCGGCCTCGACGAGGTGAAGCGCGCCTTGCTCAACCCGAGGATTCCCCCCGAGGACAAGGGACGGGTGATGATGCAGCTCATCGGAGCTCAGCCCGGCAGTTCGCTCGACAAGTTCATCCTGCTCGTCATCCGCAACAACAGGGCCGAGTTCCTGCGCAAAATCGCCATGGCCTTTGTTGACCTCTACCGTGAGCGGCACAACATCGCCAAGGTGGTGATCACCTCGGCAGTGGAGCTGCCCGACGACAAAATCAACGATATCGTTCACATCGTCAAGCAGCGCTTTGGCGAAGACACCACCCTCGAGGTGGAGCGGCAGACCGACCCCGAACTCATAGGCGGCTTCACTGTCAAGATTGGCGACGTGCTGCTCGACGCCTCGGTGAGGAACGAATTGAATCAATTGCGTTTAAAACTTAACAGTTAATTCCAAACAGATGATTAACCCAAGCGAAATATCCGACATACTGAAACAGCAACTCAGCGACATCGAGCGAAACGTGACGTTTGAGGAGGTTGGGACAGTGCTCGAGGTGGGCGACGGTGTGGCGCACGTCTATGGCTTGTCCAATGTCGAGGCCAACGAGCTCGTCGAGTTCGAGAACGGTGTCACCGGAGTGGCCATGAACCTTGAGGAGAGCGACGTGGGCGTGATTCTGCTCAACGAGGTGGACTCCATCGCCGAGAACATGAAGGTGCGCCGCACGGGCGAGATTGCCTCGATTCAGGTGGGCGAGGGCTTGCTGGGACGTGTGATCAATGTGCTCGCCGAGCCCATCGACGGCCGCGGCGCCATCGACGGCAAGCGGCTGCGTCTGCCGCTGGAGCGCAAGGCCCCCGGTGTGATTTTCCGCCAGCCCGTCAACCAGCCCCTGCAGACCGGCCTCAAGGCCATCGACTCGATGATTCCCATCGGCCGTGGCCAGCGAGAGCTCATCATTGGCGACCGCCAGATTGGCAAAACGGCCATCGCCGTCGACACCATCATCAACCAGAAGCATGCCTACGAGGCCGGCAAGCCCGTCTACTGCATCTATGTGGCCATCGGCCAGAAGGCCTCGACCGTGGCCGCGCTGGTGAACAAACTCAATGAGGAGGGCGCCATGCCCTACACCATCGTCGTGGCTGCCACGGCGGCCGACTCGGCCTCGATGCGCTACTACGCCCCCTTTGCCGGCGCGGCCATCGGCGAGTATTTCCGCGACACCGGTCGCGACGCGCTGGTGATTTACGACGACCTGTCGAAGCATGCGGTGGCCTACCGCGAGATCTCGCTCATCCTCAAGCGCCCGTCGGGACGCGAGGCTTATCCCGGCGACATCTTCTACCTGCACAGCCGCCTGCTCGAACGCGCGGCCAAGATCAACGAGAACCAGGCCGTGGCCTCGGTGATGAACGACCTGCCCGAGGCGCTGAAGCCCATCGTGAAAGGCGGCGGCTCGCTCACGGCACTGCCCATCATCGAGACGCAGGCCGGCGACGTGAGCGCCTACATCCCCACCAACGTGATTTCGATCACCGACGGACAGATCTACCTTGAGACGGCCCTGTTCAACGCCGGTATCCGTCCGGCGGTCAACGTGGGCATCTCGGTGAGCCGCGTGGGTGGCAACGCGCAGATCAAGTGCATGAAGAAGGTGGCCGGCACGCTCAAAATCGCCCAGGCGCAGTATCGCGAGCTGGAGGCCTTCACCAAGTTCGGTGGCGACATCGACCCGGTCACGGCGCGCACCATCGACACCGGCCGCAAGAACGAGCGTCTGCTCGTCCAGGCGCAGTACGAGCCCATGCCCGTCGAGGAGCAGGTGGCCATCATCTACTGCGGAGTGAACGGACTGCTGCAGCGCGTGCCCATCGACTCGGTGCCCGAGTTTGAGCACCTGTTCATCGAGTATCTGCGGGCCAAGCACCAGAGCGACGTGCTCGACGTGCTGCGCCAGGGCAAGATCGACGACGATGTGATGGCCAAACTCAAGGCCGCCGCGCAGGAGATTGCTGGCAAATACACCGCCTGAGGCGGAACCTCACATTGAATGGTTGATACCGAAATCATAAAGTTATGTCAACTTTACGAGAACTGAAAAGCCGGATTGGCTCGGTGGCCTCGACGCAGAAGACGACCAGCGCGATGAAGATGATTTCGTCGGCCAAGATGCGCAAGGCCACCGGCAACCTGCAGCGGCTGTCGCCCTACCGGAGCATGGTGCAAAGCGTGATTAGCCACCTGCTGGTCACCGACCAGGAGTTCAGCTCGCCGCTCATCGCCCGGCGCGAGGTGAAGCGGGTGGCCCTGGTGGTATTCGGCAGCGACGACGGACTCTGCGGCGCGTTCAACATCAACATCTTCAAGCAGCTGCTGGCCACGATTGCCGACTGCCGCAGCACCTGGGGCGAGGATGTGGGAATCACGCTGCTGCCCATCGGCAAGAAGCTCACCAAGGCCTCGGCCAAGATTGCCGGCGGCCGCATCGCGGTGGAGCCGGTCCCCACGGTCAACACGCGCAGCGAGAGCCAGAGCCTGCACGAGTTCATGCAGCTGCTCAGCACGCGCTTCCTTGCCGGCGACTACGACCGCGTGGATGTGCTCTACATGCACTTCGTGTCGACGAGCCGCCAGCGAGCAGGCCTCGCGCGTGATGGCCATGCAGACCGCCAGCGACAATGCCAAGGAGCTGCTCGACGAGCTCAACCTGGAGTACAACAAGCTGCGCCAGCAGAGCATCACCACCGAGTTGCTCGACATCCTGGGCGGACAGGTACAGAGGTAATAATCAAGTGAAAAACAATCATTTACTCACAATAACATGAGCATACAGGAGTATTTCGTTTCTCTATTCAAGGGCATGCACAGCCTGGTGAAAGGCATGCAGGTCACCGGTCGCGAGCTGGTGACCAAGAAAGTCACGGAGCAGTATCCCGAGAACAGAGACACACTGCACATCCCCGAGCGGTTCAGGGCCACGTTGCAGTTCATCTACGATGAGAACGGCCGCCACAAGTGCATCGGCTGCCGCAGTTGCGAGCGCGCGTGCCCCAATGGCACCATACACATCGACACGCGCATGGTGGACCTACCCAACGGCAAGAAGAAGATGAAGCTCGACAAGTATATCTACGACCTGGGCAGCTGCACGTTCTGCAGCCTGTGTGTGCAGTCGTGCCCCACGTCGGCCATCGAGTTCAGCAACGACTTCGAGCAGGCCGTGTTCCGCCGCGAGTCGCTGGTCAAGCAGCTCAACTATCTGCCCGAGAAGGACGACGAACCCGCTCCTGCTCCCGCCCAGCCCGCCGAGGCACCCGCCAAGGCCGCCCAGCCCGACGAGGCAACGGTGGCCAAGCCCGCTGCGCAGGCGCAGCCCGCTAAAAGTCAAGATAATCAAGAAAACAAGGAATAATGGAATCGGTAGGAAACATCATCATGTATTTCGTGATCGCGCTGTCGATCATCGTGTTTTCGGTACTGACGGTCACCACGCGCAAGATTCTGCGCTCGGCCACCTACCTGCTGTTTGTGCTCTTTGCCACAGCCGCGCTCTACTTCCAGATGGACTATCCCTTCCTGGGCGCGGTGCAGATTGCGGTCTATGCCGGCGGCATCGTCGTGCTGTTTGTGTTCTCAATCCTGCTCACGCAGCGCCCTGGCGATGATGCGGCCCAGCTGATTTCGACACGCAGGTGGCTGGGCGCCGTGGCTGCCATTGCCGGCGTGGGTGTAACGGGATATGCACTGTTCAGCTACGCCAAGTTCTGCGGCAAGCAGCTGCCCGCCATGGGCGACATCGACATGGCCACGCTCGGCCACTTCCTGCTCAGCACCGACAAGTGGGGCTACCTGCTCCCCTTCGAGGCTGTGAGTGTGCTGCTGCTGGCTTGCATCATAGGTGGTGTGGTCATCGCACGCCGACGTTAATAAAGAGAAAGGAGAACCGACTATGAATCTCACCTTGCTAATGTATCTCATCCCCAGCCTGATCATGTTCGGCTGCGGAGTGTACGGGTTCCTGACCCGTAAAAACATGATTGCCATCATGATTTCGCTGGAGCTGATGCTCAACTCCATCGACATCAACTTTGTGGTGTTCAACCGCTACCTGTTCCCCGGACAGATGGAGGGCATGTTCTTCACGCTCTTTGCCATAGCCATCGCGGCCGCCGAGACGGCTCTGGCGCTGGCCATCATCATTAACGTGTTCCGCATCGCCAAGGACGTGGACATCAACAAAATCAACAAACTGAAATTCTAACGATTATGCCACTGAGTTATACTATTGCGGTAATCGCCATCCCGCTGCTGATGTTCCTGTTCCTGGGGCTCGTCGGGGTGAAAATGGAGAAGAAACTGACTGGCATCCTGGGCTGCATAGGCATGCTGGTGACCACCGTGCTGGCCTATGGCGTGGCGCTCACCTACTTTTTCGGCACCGGCGAGGGCCAGGTGTCGGCCGAGGGCGTGCGCCAGGCGGTGACGGTGTTCAACCCCGACTGGTTGTCGTTCAGCAAGACGCTCGTGGTGCGCATGGGCATCATGCTCGACCCCATCGCCGCCATGATGCTGATTGTCATCACCACCGTGTCGATGATGGTGCACCTCTACAGCCTGGGCTACATGTGCGACCATCACGGCCATGCCGAGAAAGGCTTCCAGCGCTACTACGCATTCCTGGCCCTGTTCACCTTCTCGATGCTCGGACTGGTGGTGGCCACCAACTTGTTCCAGATATTCATCTTCTTCGAGATGGTGGGCGTGTCGTCGTACCTGCTCATCGGCTTCTACTATGAGTCGCCGGCCGCCATCCACGCCAGCAAGAAGGCCTTCATCGTGACGCGATTGGCCGACCTCTTCTTCCTGGTGGGCATCTTGATTTTGAGTTACTACACCCAGACGTTCGACTTCTTCGGCAGCGATGTGAACGGCATAGCCGGTCTGCTCGACAATCCGCAGTCGTCGGTGGCGAAGGCCGGTGCCACCACCTTCATGGGTTGCTCGGCCATGGCCTGGGCGCTGACGTTCATCTTCATCGGCGGTGCTGGCAAGAGTGCGATGTATCCGTTGCACATCTGGCTGCCCGACGCCATGGAGGGTCCCACGCCGGTGTCGGCGCTCATCCACGCCGCCACCATGGTGGTGGCCGGTGTCTATCTGGTGGCACGTCTGTTCCCGCTCTATGTGATTGTGCAGGGTGCCATGGACATCATCTGCGTGGTGGGCGCGTTCACGGCCTTCTATGCCGCCGCCATCGCCTGCGTGCAGAGCGACATCAAGCGCGCGCTGGCCTTCTCCACCATCTCGCAGATCGCCTTCATGATGACCTCGCTCGCCGTGAGCTCGGCCGACGGAAAGCTCATCGAGATTCACGGGGGCTACGGACTGGGCTACATGGCCTCGATGTTCCACCTGTTCACCCACGCCATGTTCAAGGCGCTGCTCTTCCTGTGCGCCGGCGCCATCATCCACGCCGTGCACAGCAACGAGAACGACAAGATGCACGGCCTGCACAAGTATATGCCCATCACCAGCTTCGCCTTCCTGATTGGCTGTCTGGCCATTGCAGGCATCCCGCCCTTTGCCGGATTCTGGAGCAAGGACGAGATTCTGGTGGCCGCCTACGAGAAGGGCCTCGGCTGGGGCATCTGGATGTCGATGGTGGCCGGCATGACCGCCTTCTACATGTTCCGCATCTATTTCCTGATTTTCCACTGGAAGAAACACGAGGTGCACACCGAGCATGAGCCTTCCGACCAGCCGTGGACCATGACCCTTCCGCTCATCATCCTGGCCACCATCTCGATAGTGGCGGGCTTTGTGCCGGCGGCCAACCTGGTCACGTGGGACGGCGCCCCGCTGCACACGCAGCTCAACTGGACCGTGGCCGGCTCAAGCGTGCTCATCGCCTGTGTGGGCATTGGCCTGGCCTACAAGATGTATTACAAGGAGAACACGCTGCCGCAGCGCATGGCCGACAGCTGCCGTGGGCTGTGGACAGCCGCCTACCGCCGCTTCTACATGGACGAGCTCTACCAGTTCATCACCCACAAGGTCATCTTCCAGGGCATCTGCAAGCCCATCGCCAAGTTCGACCGCGCGGTGATCGACGGCTTCTTCAACATGCTGGCCGAGGTGACCAACACCGTGAGCTTCGGCATCCGCAAGCTGCAGTCGGGCTCGATTCAGGGTTATGTGTATGTCTACTTCATCGGAGCGCTGCTGCTGGCAGCGGTCACAGCCATGTTTGTGATTTTCTGATGACTCAACCTTATTGACGAAAACACTATGGAAATCTTCAATAATCCTCTGATTTATTTCGTGATTGTGCCACTGCTCACACTGCTGGGTCTGGCACTGTGCAGCAATAAGGGCATCGGTGCCGTGCGCGCCGTGGCGGTGGCTGGAGCCACCGTGCTGGTGGGCCTGGCCGGATGGCTGGTGTATCTCTTTTTGCAAGCCCGTGGCGCTGGCGACACCAGCGAGATGCTGCTGCGCTCCGACGTCGTGTGGTATGCGCCGCTCAACATCAAGCTCGCGCTCGGTGTCGACGGCGTGAGCGTGGTCATGATTGTGCTGTCGGCCTTCATCGTGTTTGCCGGCGTGTTCGCCTCGTGGAAGATGAATCCGCTGCCCAAGCAGTTCTTCCTGTGGTTCTACCTGCTCTCGACGGGCGTGTTCGGCTTCTTCATCAGCATCGACCTGTTCACCATGTTCATGTTCTATGAGGTGGCCCTCATCCCGATGTATCTGCTCATCGGCGTGTGGGGCAGCGGCAACAAGAACTACAGTGCCATGAAGCTCACGCTCATGCTCATGGGTGGCTCGGCGTTCCTGATGCTGGGCATCATAGGCATCTACTTCCACTCGAGCACCGACGGCCAGCTGACGATGAACATCCTCGAGATTGCGCACAACGACGCCATTCCGCACGACTGGCAGCTGTGGCTGTTCCCGCTCACGTTTATCGGCTTCGGCGTGCTGGGAGCCATGTTCCCGTTCCACACCTGGTCGCCCGACGGCCATGCCTCGGCGCCCACGGCCGTGTCGATGCTCCACGCCGGTGTGCTGATGAAGCTCGGCGGATACGGCTGCTTCCGCATCGCCATCTACCTCATGCCCTTTGCAGCCAACGAGCTGGGCTGGATTTTCCTGACCTTGACAGGCATCAGTATCGTGTACGGAGCGTTCAGCGCCTGTGTGCAGACCGACCTCAAGTACATCAACGCCTACTCGTCGGTGAGCCACTGCGGCATGGTGCTGTTCGCCATCCTGATGTTCAACACCACCGCCATGACCGGCGCGGTGCTGCAGATGCTGTCGCACGGCCTGATGACGGCCCTCTTCTTCGCACTCATCGGTATGATATACGGCCGCACCCACACACGCGACATCCGCGACATGGGCGGCATGATGCAGATCATGCCCTATCTGGGTGTGGGCTATGTGATTGCCGGTCTGGCCTCGCTGGGTCTGCCGGGCTTGAGCGGCTTCGTGGCCGAGATGACCATCTTCGTGGGTTCGTATGAGCATGCCGACGTCTTCCACCGCGTGCTCACCATCGCCGCCACCTGCTCGATAGTCATCACGGCGGTCTACATCCTGCGCGTGGTGGGCAAGCTGCTCTTCGGCGCTGTGCAGAACGAGCACCACCGCGAACTCACCGACGCCACTTGGGAGGAGCGCCTCTCCACGGCCACCCTCATCGTGTGTGTGGCCATCATAGGCTGTTTCCCCAACTTCTTTGTGAACATCATCAGCGACAGCTTCCTGCCCATCGTTAAGGCGCTGGGTGCTGCCATCTAATCGACTTATAACAGAATTATGGATTATTCGCAATTCTTAATGATGCCGCAGGAAATCGGGCTGCTGCTCGTGTTCTTGCTCGTGTTTCTCTACGACACGTTCATGCCGGCGCGCTCGCAGCGCTTCCTGCCATACTTCACCACGGCCCTGTTTGCCGTGTTCACGGTGCTGAGCTTCGTGCCCTGCCAGATGGGTGAGGCCTTCGGCGGCATGTTCGAGACCAACCTGGCCACATGGGTGATGAAATGCGTGCTCAACATCGGCCTGCTGCTGGTGCTGATGCAGTCAATCAAGTGGACCAACGACGACTTCGTGAGCGTGCGCCGCGGCGAGTTCTACGAGCTGATGCTGCTCACGCTGCTGGGCATGTTCCTCATGGTGTCGGCCCGCCACTTCCTGCTCTTCGTCATCGGCCTGGAGACGGCCTCGCTGCCCATCGCGGCGCTCACCGCCTTCGAGAAGCGCTACTACGAGAGCCACGAGGCAGCGGCAAAGTATATCTTTACGGCCATCTTCTCGAGCGCCATCTTCATGCTCGGCATCTCGTTTGTCTACGGCATGACCGGCTCGCTCTACTTCCACGACATCGCCACGGCCCTCATCAGCGAGAAGAGCGCGCTGCTCTTCGCCGCTGTGGCCTTTGTGATTGCCGGTGTGGGCTACAAGCTGTCGCTCGTGCCCTTCCACCAGTGGACGGCCGACGTCTACCAGGGCGCTCCCACCGCTGTGACGAGCTATCTGTCGGTGGTCAGCAAGGGCGCTGCGGCCTTCGCCTTCCTGGTGATCCTGGTGCAGGCTTTCGGAGCCGCCTATGCCCAAGTGTGGCAGTGGATGCTCTATGCCGTGATCATCCTCACCATCACCATCGGCAACCTGTTCGCCATCCGCCAGCGCAACCTCAAGCGCTTCCTGGCCTTCTCGTCGATCTCGCAGGCCGGCTACATCATGCTCGGCGTGATTGCGGCCAACACCGTGGGCATGGCCTCGATGATGTACTACATCCTCGTCTACATCTTCTCCAACCTGGCCGCCTTCGCCGTGATTGCCGCCATCGAGCGCCAGTCGGGCCGCGTGACCATCGACGACTACAACGGCCTGTTCAAGACCAACCCGTGGATGGCCTTCACCATGATGCTCGCCATGTTCTCGCTCGGCGGCATCCCGCCCTTTGCCGGCTTCTTCTCCAAGTTCTTCATCTTCGTGGGCGCCGCCCAGACCGGCAGCGTGGCCATCTACGTGCTCGTGTTCATCGCCTTGGTCAACACCATCATCTCGCTCTACTACTACTTGCTGGTGGTCAAGGCCATGTTCATCCGCCAGGATGAGTGCGTGATTCCCTACATCGACAGTCACTGGACCGAAGAGCTGGGCATGACCGTGAGCGTGATGGGCATCATCGCCGTTGGACTGGCAAGTGGCATCTACACCTTCTTCTCGCAAATCACCGAAAGCGTAGGCCACATTTTCGCAATGATTTGAACACTGGCGCACACGCGTGTGCCATCCATACAGCGGCAGGACGCATTCCCAAGAATGCGTCCTGCCGTGCTCTTGTGGTGTCCCCCCGCTGCGCTACGAAAGCGACTTCGTCGATGACGAACCTGGTGTTCTCTTCCACAGCCCTTGCCGTAACAACGAGAAACGACGCCCTCAAGGGACGTCGTTTTCATTGTGGCGGAAAGAGAGGGATTCGAACCCCCGGTGCCTCGCGGCACGCCGGTTTTCAAGACCGGTGTAATCGACCACTCTACCATCTTTCCGTGTGCGATTGCGGCTGCAAAATTACTGATAAGTTTTCAGCCGCACAAGTTTTTGCACCGAAAAAAGCTATCAATCTTCGGTAGCTTTATGCAACTTCATGCTTATAGGTCGAAATGCGTGCATAATGCGGCTCACCATCAAAACGCTGCGTCGGTATCACCCACGTCGGCAAAATCAGACAATTAAGGACAACTTATGACAATCAATGACAATGCTTTTTACAAGCGAATGAATGCAGCAATATGACGGCAGTTGTCGCTAATTGTCCATCGTTGTCCATCGTTGTCCATCGTTGTCCATCGTTGTCTTCATTGTCTGAACACTGACAGGCAATCTATAGCCCTATGTGTCTGATCGCCGGCACTGACTTATTCTGCCCGCGGGGCAGCCAGGGGCGCTCACAGCGCTTCGTAGTCGGGGATGTCGGGCAGGAAGGCGTAGCTGCCGTTGCTGTAGTCGAGACGGCAGCAGTAGTGGCACATGCCGTTGCTCACCATCAGGTAGCGCGCGCGGAGCACCATGTTGTAGCGCACAATCTGGTCGAACGTGGCCTGCGTGACCTGCACGCTGGGGGCCTTGTATTCCACAATCACCAGCGGCTCGCCGCAGTGGTCGGCCACGAGCGTGTCGCACCGGCGCTTGATGCCGTTCTGCGTGAGCGACACCTCGTTGGCCATCAGCGCGGCCGGGAAGTGACGCTCCGACACCAGAAAGTGCACAAAGTGCTGGCGCACCCACTCTTCGGGAGTCAGCGCCACAAATCGCTTGCGCAACTGGTCGAAAATCACCAGCTGCCCGGAGTCATTTTTCTTGACATTAAATTCGTGCTCAGGCAGGTTGAGTCGCATAAAATGTGTATCTTTGCACTGCGAAATTAGTAAATAATTCTGACACCCGCATCAACTATGGCCGAGAAAAAAGAAACTGCCACCTATGCAAGCCTGCGCGCCGAGGTGCTCAAGGGCAAATTCCGCCCCATCTATGTGCTCAGCGGCGAGGAGCCGTTCTACATCGACCAGCTCAGCGAGCTGATAGTCAACCAGGCACTGAGCGAGGATGAACGCGACTTCAACCTCTCCGTCTACTACGGCAACGACGCCGATGTGCGCGAGGTGATAGGCTCGTGCAAGCAGTTTCCGGCCTTCGCCGAGCGCCGGGTGGTGGTGCTGCGCGAGGCGCAGCTCGTGGCCAAGCGCCCCGGCCACCGCGACGACCTTGACCTCTTCGCCCACTATGCCGCCCAGCCGCTCGCGAGCACCGTGCTCGTGATTTGCCACAAGGGCGCCACGCTCAAGTCCAAGCCGCTGTTCGACGCGCTCAAGGAGCACGGCACGGGCGTGGCCATGACCTCGAGCAAGCCTCGCACCGACCGCGACCTGCGCGCCGTGGTTGCGGGCTACGCCACCAGCGTGGGATGCAGCATCGACGCCAAGTCGGTGTCGATGCTCACCGACTTCATCGGCAACGACCTGGCGCGCCTCTTCGGCGAGATGGACAAGCTCAAGATACTCGTGGGCGACAGCGGGGCCATCACCCCCGAGCTCATCGAGCGCAACGTGGGCATCAGCAAGGACTACAACAACTTCGAGCTCGAAGACGCCATCCGCACACGCAACGCCGAGAAGGCCTACCGCATCGTGGCCTACTACGAGCGCAACCCCAAGCAGAACCCCGTGCAGGTCACCGTGTCGACGCTCTTCTCCTTCTTCAGCGGCGTGCTCATCGTACAGACCCACAAAGAGCGCAGCGAGGAGGCCCTCATGAAGGCCGTCGGCACCACCTCGTCGTGGCGCATCAAGAAGATGGCCGAAGCCGGGCGCACCTACAGCAAGGTGGCCGTGGTGCGCATCATCCACTACCTGCGCGAGTGCGACGTGAAGAGCAAAGGCATCGGCTCCCGCCAGGACGCCTACGCCCTGCTGCGCGAACTGATTTACAAAATCCTCCACGCCTAGCACACACTCGCGAACTGTAGAGCCGTCATACATGGCGGCTCGGTGGCCGAGTCGGTGGGGTCATGATCTGTCATGGCCAACGACACATTGCTGGCGAAGCGGGTGTGGTTAGTAGCCCATGCGGGAGGTGTCGACCTCTTTTCGCTTTTTCTCTTTGTAGCTGCCAATGCGGTAGATGACGGAGAGCGATGCACTGGCATAATTCATCCAAAGCCGTAAATCGTAATCTTGGTTTCCCTGTTTTGAACGTGTGGTGATGTGATTGTTGAAGATATTGTTTCCAGCAGCAATCACACTCCACTTCCCATTCTTTGAAGTCCATCGCAGTGAGGCATTCAGTCTGAACAATGGGTTGATGTCATACACGCCTTGAATAGCCCGCGACTGGAAGAATGGGTTGAGGATGAGTTGTATGTTATGTCGTTGAGAAAGTTTGACCACAGCCGTACCACGCATGATGATAGAGACTTGTTTGCGGTTGAATGGTAAATCGAAGAAGTTGCCGCTCTTGTCATGACGATAAAGACCTGTCGCACTCACATGTCCGTTAAGCCAGCTACCCACCGCGAACTGTGCCGAAGCCGACAATCCATAGCAGTTGGAGTAATCAAAGTTCGTTTCCTTCATAACGACTGCCATGCGGTCATTAGGTTGATAGGGCAACTGCACGAAATAGTCAGGCTCAAACATTGCAAAAGCTGTAAACGTATATTTGCGGTTGAGCTGCCACATGAGATTCAAGTCGTAATGTGACATGGGTTTCAGATCGGGATTGCCCCAAATCTCACTGTATACCGATGAATAGTAAATGCTGCTCATGGTGCTCCAATAGGAAGGGTATATGGCGTTGCTGCTGAAAGAGAGGTTGAGCATATTTTTGTCGTTGACATTCCACATGGCATTGAATTGTGGATAGATGCGCCACTCATTCCACTTTGTCGCGTGATATTGCTCCGCTGTTAATGAGGCTTCAAGGTTCAGAGCTTCACCAACTTGCTTACTGAAACCGGAGTAGACGTTGAGGATGCGTTCATCATAATCAACGTGTGAAGTGGCATCGGCAATTGGCTGGCGGTTCTCGTCGAGCGTTGTTTGGTAGCTGTTATTGTTAGTGAACTGTGCCTTGCTTCCATAGAATATTTCCCAGCCGTTTCTTAACGTATGAGTTTGGTCGGCATAAATTAGCCATTTGCTCACTTTCTGCCGGCTGTCAACCGAGAGGTTCCGGTTGCTGTCATACATATATCCTTCGAGATTCTGTGTGCGTGGGTTCTGATAGTTTGTATAAGATGCACCTAGCTGCAACCCAAATGGAAGGCTATAGTTGGCATCCACATTGTGCATATAGTCGTGCTCTGTAGAGTGCTGGGTGGAGTTGGCGGTGCCAATAGTGGTGTTTGTTGACTTGGTACCGTTCCATTCCCCGGTATAGGTTATTCCCAAGTTATGATTTTCGGCAAATGCGTAGTCCATGCCAATGTGATATTGGTGATTGACACCGTCACTGCGTTGGGTGGTCTTGTCGCTATAAGGTATGCGCTGGTCACCGAGCGGATGATTGGCTTCATGCTCCGCTTGACCATAGCCTGTGCCGCCGGTAAGGTCGTATGACGCGTCAATACTCAGCTTGTCATGGTTATAGATAAAACTGGCACCCGCACTGCCACTTGTGTATTTGTGCTGCTTTATGCCCGCATTCAACTGACCTGAGAACTGATTGGTGCCAGTAAAGTCCTTGGTTACGATATTAATCGCCATTCCCCGAATATGATATTTTGGCGGTGCCGAAGGCATCAACTCGGCTTTTGCCAGCATATCTGCTGGCATTTGTTTCAACCGCTCTGCCACTTGTTCGGCAGTGAGTGTGGTAGGTTTGCCGTTGATGATAAGGGTCACCGGATGACCGGAGAACGAGATTTTCCCGTTTAACTCCGCAACGCCTGGGATGCTGCGAGTAATTGCGTCGTAGGCGTTGTCGGCAGGTATGACTTGCAGCAACATAGGCATGTTATAGATGATGTGGCCGTTCTCAGCGCTTGTAAATATGCGTTCCCCTTTCACGGTCACTTCGCCGAGTTGGGTGGCTTCGATTTCCAGTTGAATGGTGCCTACGTTTTCGCGCGAGCAAAGTTTATAAACGGGTTTGTAGCCTATGTAGCTGAAGCGGGCGATGACGCGCGGCTGGTCGATCGGGATGACAAACACGCCGCTGGCGTTGGTCACGCCGCCGGTGATGTAGGTTGAGTCCGACGGGTTGAGCAAACGCACGTCGGCGAACTCAAGCGGCATGCCTTTCTCATCGACCACGCGGCCGGTGAGGTGGCGGTCGCTCTTGTGGGTGCATTCCACATAGATCTCGTTGCCGCTTTGAGTCATGCGGATGGGATAGAACCCGATGAGCTGCTTGATGGCCTCGGGCACCGACTTGTTGCGTACCGAGGTGGTCACCTTGAAGTCCTCCAGTTCGTTGTAGATGAACACAATCTTGTGTTTGGTGGTTTGCTGCTGGACATACTTCAGCGCGTCGCTCATCGACACGTTATTGAAACTATGGCTTATGCGCTGAGCTGTTGCTGTGTCCGCAACAGCAAATAACAACAGTATGATGATTATAAGTCGTCTCATTGATTATCGTCTTTATCTTGTTATAGTCGATTTCGCTCGCTTTGTCCTGCATGACTACCCTTGTAACGACTCTTGGTGGCGTTGAATTTCCACGAGAGGTCTATGCCTATGCGGCGGGCATCGCGATACTCCTTGAATTGCGTACGGACATTGATGCCACCATATGCGGTCATCTCTATGTAGCGAGTGTGGAGGATGTCGTTGGCAAGTATAGCTACACTGAGGCTCTTGTCTTCGAGGAACTGGCGACTCAACCGGAGGTTTATTCCACCTGTGGTTTTCGTCTGCGAGCAGCCCGACTCACGATAAGGTGTCAGTTCCATTCCAATGTTCAGTAGCCAATTGTGTGGCAGTGATAAGGTATTATCAAGATTGAAGTAGGTACAAAGCCCGTTCCAATTATGTGTGATACCGATGGCCTCTAAGTCTTGGTTGCTGAAGGAGAAACTTGCCGTATAGTTCATCTGCCAATTGCCCACCTTTGGCGTGATGTTTATCTCCATTCCATAATTCTGCCATTTTGGAACGTTGCGGCGGTCATCGAGAATAACGCCAGGGTGGTTTACATCATCATAGGCGACCTGAAAAGAATGGTTGAGGTTCTTGATGTATTGGTAATATAACTCGGCGTGAATCCATCGATAGTTAGTCGTCCATGAGACATAGTGGGTTGTTGTAGGGCGAAGGTAAGGGTTACCCGTTTGGTACTCGTATTTACTGCGATAATTAATGGCCGTATTGAGAGTGGAATAAGCGGGATTCCGGCGAAAACATTGATAACTAAAGGTGTGCTTCCATTTCTCGGTGCGGTAATTAAGAGAGAAGCGCGGAATGACGACGTGGTAGTCAGGACTCTGCTCGGCATCCTTATGGCCATTGGTTTCGTAGTCATTGTGCTCGTTCTGCCAGCGTAGCCCAGCATTGAGACTGAACTTCTTCACTTGCAAGGCATAGTTGGCGAATAGTGACCACGTCGTAGTCTGTTGATGTACGCTGTTGTCGGCTGAGAAACCACTTTGGGTAAAGTCGCTCTTGCGGTCTACTCCCGATACTTCCTCGCCGAATGTCAGGCTGCCTCTGGGAATTGGCGCAGTTACGACAAGTTTTTCTGCCAGCAGTTTGTTCTTGGTTAGCGTCTTGCTGCTGACTCCTTTTTCGCCGACGGTACCACCTTCCATATCACTTTCGGAATGTCCGCCGTAGTAGTCGGCGCTGAAATCTAACTGCCACTTGCCGATTTCGCCCACATAATAGGCATTCACGGCATGCTCCATCTGAGGCTTTCGAGAAGTGACCGTCTTGTTGGTCTCCGCTTCCTTGAATTGGTTATCACGCCAAACCTCCTCGTCGGC